>JAHKAT010000337.1 GCA_018825925.1 Bacteroidota bacterium
CAACTTCTGATATCAGTGTGATTAAAATTTTCGAGTCGGTTTTATTTTAACAGGAGTGCTAACTATAAGATAACTACACCTGCAAAAAAAATCTTATCCATGGAATTAAAATTTGAAGACTTACCAGATGCAATTGCTCAATTGATTGAGCAGAATAATCTTATTTTAAAATCAATACAAGAAGCTAGTTTTTCAAAAAGGGACAATGAGGAGATATTGACGCTAAGCAGAATTTGTGAGCTACTGGAGCTGAAAAGACAGACCATCTATAGTTATGTGTCTAAAAAACAGATCCCATATCATAAGAAGGGTGGTAAACTTTACTTTTTCAAAAAAGAAATTGCCGACTGGATAGAGACTGAAAACAAAGTCAGATTAGCGGATGGAATTAGGTTTAATGCCAAAAGGAAATTTGAAAATCGAAAATTCAAGAAGCTTTGAGTATTGTTAGCCAGTAACCTATTGATTATTAGTTGAAAGAGTTGTTGAAAATCTGTTTATCGACTTCAGATTTAATATTTTGCAAATTTTTTGCAAATAAAAAAGCCACTTACAATTTCTAATCGTAAGTGGCTGATTATCAGCTCCTCCTCAAGGACTTGAACCTTGGACCCTCTGATTAACAGTCAGATGCTCTAACCAACTGAGCTAAGGAAGAATTTTCGCCTCTGTTTCCAAAAGCGAATGCAAATATAGTGAAAGATTTATTTCCCGAAAAAAAAACTCCTAAATTTTTTTAATACAAATCCACATCATCTATGAAAGATGTTTCATCCCTCTCGTTTTCAACGATTTGCTCTTCGTCATCCAATCGGTCAGAATGACGCAAAATATTTACATTTTCAACAGTAAGGCGAATTTCTGCTTGTAAGGAGCCGTTTTCCCCCGTGCTTGCGCGTGCTACAGGCGTACCGATGACCTCAACAAGTGTTCCTTTTTTCAAGAATTTCAACAAATCAAAATTAGAATTGGGTTTTTTCCATATGGTACAATTCACCCAAGTTGTTTTGGTTTTGGATTCTCCAGTTTTTTTATCCTTCCAGTTTTTATTGTGGGCTACGGAAAATTGTATGGCACTTACGCCATTTTCTAAATGCCTCAAGGTTGCATCTTTACCAATGTTTCCAATGAGTCTAGTCTCAAATACAGTAGCCATAATGTTAGATTTTAGTGAAGGTGATTAAAAAATGTTCATTCTTTCACTAATCTAACGAATAATTACTAATAATGGTAACTCTAAATCGAAAATTAATCGTTTTTCTCTAGTTCATTATCCCTAAAGGCTGAAGGGATTAGGTCTGGTAATACCTTTAGGATTAAAGGCAACAGAAGTGCTCCTCCGGGCAACATGAAAATAGCCAAGGCTGGCATTGATTTTATGATATCTAAAAACTGTGTTCGAACCATCTCTTTCTCCTCCTTGCTAAGCTCCTCTCGTGTTGATTTGGAAATCAAAGAAACCAACTCTTTACTTTCTTTTAATTCCTTGGCCAGCTTGTCTTTATTTCGGCCTAAAACTTTAATCCAACGTCTGGTAAGGTTCCCATACATTTTTTCGTAATTCGAACGATTGTTCAAAAATTCAAGTTGATTGGAATGCTGGAGAACAAAATTGTCTATCAGTGCTAAAGCTATATTTGATTCTTTTTTTGGCAATCCTAAATAATTGCACAATTCATCAAAAAACTCATCCTCAGTTGCTTGCCACGATTCACTCGCGAAAAGCATGAGTGCAGAAACATCCATTAAATATCTTCTGTACAGCCAACTTCTATTGTGCAGCTCTGGCAAGTCTTGAAATTTAGACCCTTTTTCAAAATCTATGCGAAGTAGGTCTTTATCCGTCTCACTTAAACCGGAGGAAAACAGAAAAGTATCAAACATCGTTTTCTCGTTCTCTTGAATTTCTCCATCTGAATTGGCAACAACGGCTAAAACTTTTAAAGTATTGAAGGCAAAATCTCTATAATTAGAAAAAACATCTTGTCTGTTTTTCAAATATTCTCGAAACAGAATGACGTCCAAGTATATAAAGGTATTGGACAAGTAGCTCAACCAATAATTTCCTTCAAAAATACTGGCCGCTTTAACTTCCAGGCGACTTGAGAAAACTTTCTCCAATCTAGATTCTTTGCTTTCTTTTTTAAACAAGCTAAAAATTCCTACCAAGGTTTTGGCATTGTGATTGGCATAAAAATCAACCAAAGCAGCTATAAATAATTCTTTGCTATTCGAAGTCCAACCTCGCTCTTGTTCGTAGATCAACAAGAAGCTTTCGAATAATTGGACCTTTAATTTTTCAGGAGAAGTCCATTTTTTCGTTTCCAAATGCTTTGCAAAAATCAAATCTGCTGGGAAACCAAAGACAATTCCTGATTTCAACAATTCGTAATGAGCACCTTCTCTATGATTCAATTCAACAGTCGATGGGACTTTTAAATTGATTTTTTGGTTCTCAATTAAATCAAAATATTTATTTATCCAACCTTTGGATCCTGGCGAAAGCATATTGCAAAATTAGTTCAAAAAATGAATAGATACGGTTAAATTTTTCCAGCTACTACAATGGCTTTTTTAACAGAAAAAATATTTTCACCATTTAAAGAAAAACCTTGCGCCAACAGCACATACTGGCCTATGCTTGCCTTCAAACCATCTTCATTTAGTCCGTCCCAAACAAAAGTGCCCGATTCACCCACCAATTCATTGTTTTTTAACAAGCGTACTTTTCGCCCCAACTGATCGTAAATACCCACCGTCAATAAGGTTTCGTTTGCCATTAGTTGATAATTCACCACTAAAACATCTTCATAACCATCATTGTCTGGCGAAACAACAAGGTTTGGTATATCGAACTCTCCTTTTGGTTCATACCCAATTCGTTGTGAGTTTTTAAGTCCCGGTGTACCAAACCCACTACTTTCTGACGCGGTATGCCAATTATCTGCCGTATTTGAAATTACATCGACACTCAGACGCTCCAGTGCTTTGCCATCCTTAGAATCTAAAAGTCCAAAGTGCCATTCGTCAGAATAAGACACTCGATCTAATATTTGCGCGCCATTTGCTAAAATAACCGTACTCGAATCGTTATTATAACTCGGCAAATCTACTTGCACAAAACGGCCTTTTAAATGAGACATGTATTGATTCTGAACTTGGGTACTGTCTTTTGTAAAAACGACATAGTCAAAGGGGCGAATGTGAAAGCTCGTGTTCAATCCTGCATTTAGCTGAATCGTGTCGGCTACAATCCTGCCCAAACGAAGATTAACGGTCGATATCAATTTATTGGTTTTGTTAAACACCTCTATATAATCGGAACCACCAGTTAAAGGATCGAATAAAATTTCATTTATCACTAAATCTCCTGGTAGAGCTTCTTCTGCTAAAACAAACTTGCCTTGTACTATTCCCGAATTTTGAGAGCAATCCTCTATGCCCATTATGCGCAATTCATACACTTGAGAGGGAACAATATTGTTGGAGAAAAGCATTGTTGAACTATCAGAAAATTTAGCGCCAATATATTGATTTTCAATACTAATAAATGGTTCTATTTCAACTGTTGCATTCATCCATTTTAAAGAGTCAATTGGTTCATTAAAAATCAATTGAATCCCATCTTTCCCCAAAATTGATATGCTCAATAATGTTGGAGAAATCGTGTCTGGTAGGGCTGAAAAAACACTGTTTTGAGACTTGGGAGTTCCACCACTCTGATCCGTAGAGGCCATCCAATTAGTGGGTGAGTTGCAAGGTAAGAAAGGATTAATGCGCTCCAAGCTATAACCCCCATTTTTTTTGGTTTCACTGAGGTACCACGCATCTGTATAGCTGATTTTATCGAGAACAAGTCCTGAACTGTCCGTCAAAACTATATCATCCTTGGAGTTATTTAAACTAGGAAATGAAGTAACACCAATTCCTGTCGGATAGCCAGACAAAGAAGAAGTTGCCACCAAAAGTAGATATTCACCCGGCCCAATAATAGTGGCGTCAATTGTACCAAATCCACTCGCATCGCCAATTTTCCATTTTTTTGTGTCGAAATATTTCCCTGATCGATTATAAATTTCAATGAATTCAAAATCAGGTAAACCAACGGCAGGAGAAGGATCCGCCATAAATTCATTGATAATCACATCTCCAAACTCAGGAATTTCCGAGACAAAATAGGTAAAAGAAGCCGTCTGAATGGTGGTATCATTACCCTTTAAATCAGCCATGTTGTTCGCAAACAAAGTATAGGTATTCCCGTTTTGCATAGGAAAAGAAACCGTTAAATCAACCACCTTTGGATTTTGAGCATTTACTACAGCACTAGTTATCGTTTGAAAAGGTTGCAAATCGTAATTACTTACGTTCTGGGCGACCAAGAGATCTACAGGCTCATTAAAACTGGCCTTTAGCTTTACCTCATCCACAAAATCGACCGAAAGAAGAATAGGTGCCGCTTCATCTACTATCTCTGGTCCCACATAAATATCATCTAAATAAAACTTGCTTGCATTTGAAGCCGTGTAGGTACATTGCCAAACGATGTGAGTTCCAACCAAATTACTCCCATCATTGGACGTTTGGTGCAAGGTATAATTTTCATTTCCCGTTTCGTCTGTAAAAAGCGACCAATCTCCATTTGCTTGGTGTGTTACTTTAATTCGATAGTGAAAACTTGCTGCAATAGCGCCTGTTACACCAGAACATAATTGAGTTGAAACCCCATTGAATTGTTTAAATAAACGCACTGCATCCGTAGCGCCTGCTTCACCCAACTGTATATAATACCCATCCGGATTACCAGTTGGAACTGAATGGTTTGCCGTTAAATAAAACCGTCCATAATTACTTGCAGAAGGCGCAAATGTTTGGCGAACGCGGAAACTCCATTCTATTTTATCCAAATCAATTAACCCGTGTGGCATGGACAAATAAGAAGTCGCCGAAATCGATTGGTTGGTTTGCAATTCATTCGAAGCATTCACCACAAAATCAGCACTTGTTCCTTGCCATACTGGAGAACTTGTAAAATCACCATCTGTGAAATTTTCTCGTACTTGTGTTAAACATTTAACAAATGGTGAAAATGTGATCAAAAAAATGAGTAGTCGCATGTTTTCAATTTAAGGGTAAATAAATATAGTATTTTTGCACTAAAATTCACATTTAAGTTAATATGAAAGTAGCGGTTGTAGGTGCAACAGGTATGGTGGGCCAAGTAATGTTGGAAGTTTTGAATGAACTACAATTTCCGATCACGGAATTAGTTCCGGTAGCCTCTGAGAAATCCATTGGAAAAGAGATTGAATACCAATCAAAGAAATATTCCATTGTTTCGATGCAAACCGCAATTGACAGTAAGTGTGATATTGCTATTTTTTCAGCTGGTGGAGATACGTCTTTAGAATGGGCGCCAAAATTTGCTGAAAAAGGCACGGTAGTCATCGACAATTCATCAGCATGGAGAATGGATCCAAGCAAAAAATTAATTATTCCTGAAATCAATGGTGACTTGCTGACAGCGGAAGATAAAATTATTGCGAATCCGAATTGTTCGACGATCCAATTACTAATGGTACTCGCTCCTTTGCATCAAGCCTATAACATCAAGCGTGTTGTTGTTTCCACGTATCAATCAATTACGGGTACGGGTGTAAAAGCGGTGCAACAAATGGAAAATGAGCGCAATAATCTTGCTGGTGAAAAAGCCTATGTTTACGAAATAGACAAAAACTGTATACCACATTGCGATAGCTTTACCGACAACGGTTATACCAAGGAGGAAATGAAGTTAACCAATGAAACTAAGAAAATTTTAGATCCTTCCATTAAAGTCACTGCAACTGCCGTACGCGTGCCAGTTGTGGGCGGACATTCAGAATCAGTAAACATCGAGTTTGAAAACGCCTATGAACTTGCTGAGGTTCGTTCAATTTTAGCAAGCACTCCTGGCATCACTTTATACGACCAGCCAGAAAATAATATTTATCCTATGCCAAAAATGGCGCAAGGTAAAAACGATGTCTTTGTAGGAAGAATTAGACGTGACGAAAGTCAGGACAATACACTACAATGCTGGATCGTTGCAGATAATTTAAGAAAAGGCGCCGCTACGAATGCAGTTCAAATCGGTCAATTGCTTTTGGCCAAAGGATTGATATAGGTTGAGGCTTAGATAAAGAAGGTAACTGATTGACGTATTGTGGCATGATTTATTAGAAACACAAGCATAACAGCGCTGTGCAACTGAATAGCTACAATCTTTATTCTCAATCTTTTAAGCTCAATGCTATTTATTCGCTTTTAGGCGGTTTCGGATCTTTCGGTTTTTCCTCTTTTGCTTTATCGTTGGTCTCTTGTTGTTCGCCCAAGTACGATGGCAAATTCATTCCAGCAAGGTCAAACAAGTCTTTTAAAGGCGGAACCGATTTCATCATTCCCGAAACAAAATTGGCTGTAGAATTACTTCCAGAGTCACCATTTCCGGTATCCCAAACTGTCACCTTGTCAATTTTAATATTCTTAACGGCTTCCACTTGCGTGCGAACCAATTCAGGTAATTTTTCGATCAGCAACAACTGGAATGCCTTGGTTGGATCGCCGCCGGCAGCGCTTACAACATCTTTGTAACCTTGTGCTTGTTTGGTTAATATCTCAAACAAACCATTCGCTTCCGCTTCCATTTTTGCAAATATTGCATCCGCTTCACCTTTCGCTTGCTCTCTTGTTTTTTCCGCCTCTGCTTGTGCTTCAATAATTGCACGTTGTTTTGCGATTTCTGCTGGAATTACCACATTCGCTATTTGCGTTGAGCGCTCTCTTTCTGCTCTTGCTTGTTCCGATTTTTGTTCTGCTACATAAGCTTCCTCCAAAGCTCGAGCCGATTGTACTTTCTCTGACGCCAATGCCGTTCGCATTGCCTCTGCTTCTCGCTCTCTACGCAAGGCTTCTGATTGTGCAATGGCAATTCGCGCCTCATTTTCACCCTTGATTGCTATCGCATTCGCCTCTGATGTCTTAACACGTGTATCTCTTTCTGCCTCTGCCTTTCCAATCGCCTCATCCTTAAATGCTGCAGCGATACTCACTTCTCTATCTTTTTGCGTGATGGCAATTTTAACGTCGCGATCTCTGTGTGTTTCCGCAATCTGTGTATCTTTTTCTCTATCAGCCAAAGCCTTACCAGTTTCTCCAATTTTCTCTTGTTCGGCCACCGAAACTTTCGCCTCATTAATCGCTTTTGCTGCCGCTTCTTTCCCTAAAGCTTCAATGTAACCAGACTCATCCTTAATATCTGTAACATTGACATTGATCAATTTTAAACCAATTTTCTTTAACTCGCTATCGACATTTTTCGATATGTTTTCCAAAAATTTATCGCGGTCTGAATTGATTTCTTCGATCATCATCGTAGCGATAACCAAACGCAATTGACCGAACAAAATATCTTTTGACAATTCTTGAATTTGCTCATAACTTAAGCCTAACAAACGCTCAGCTGCCGTATTCATATTGTCAGCTTCAGTTGAAATTGCAATGGTAAAACGACAAGGCACGTCTACTCGAATGTTTTGTCTACTCAAGGCATTGGTTAAGTTGGCCTCAATGGACAATGGTTTTAAATCCAAAAAAGCATAATCTTGTATCACTGGCCAAATAAACGCACCACCTCCATGAATACATTTTGCTGACGTTCCACCTGTTCTACCATAAACAACTAATATTTTGTCAGAAGGACATCGTTTGTATCTTGAAACTAGAGCAGTAATTGTAACAAACAATACTACCGCGCCGATGGCGATAAATGCAATTGGGGTCATGACCATTTTTTTATATTTTTTCTACGATTAATATTTCTTGATTGATTTGAACAACACGCACCATGGCGCCAGAAGAAATCTCTTCACCTTCCGTCATAGCTGTTAATTCACGGGTAGAACCGTTTATGCTTATGATAACTTTTCCAGCACCACCTTTGTTCCCTGGTATTCGAAGATATACCTCTGCTGTTTTTCCTTCTGCTTGTGCAAATGAAAAAGAATTGTCCTCCGCTAATTTCTTGATTTGTCGTATAATTATAAAAAACACAACTACGAACAGCAATCCAAAAAACAATGCAACGGTAACGAGCAGCCATCTTTGTTCGATTACATCGTAAAATGAAATACCCGACCAACCAAAACCAAGTAAGAAATTAATTAGATTTCGTAAGCTAAACAGCTGAAAAGGAGTAGGTGTATCCGACAAATCACTGTCAAAATCAGCTTCTGCCCCATCCATGGCATCCGTACCTGTAAAGGTCATGATGGTTTGAATCAAAAAAATGATACTCGCCGGAATGGCTACATACCAAAAAGATCTTAATAGCGGTTCAAGATGTTCCATGGTTTAAAGATAAAAGGAATTATAAATTTAACGCCTTAAATAAAATCATTTTTAAATCAAATACAGCCTAAACGAAATTGCTATATAAAAATTCTTATTTACCGAAACAACCATCACAGTTGCAAAAAACGTAACTAATCATTGCGAATATATTTACCTATGTGGCTCATGTTCAGGCACCTATTCTCTTACCTCTCCGTTTTTCTTCCACGATGGCAACCACTTTAACAGCAAATTCGATTGATTGCGACACGGCTACTCTGTATATTACCGTGCTCCTCACCCCAATCCACCCAATGCTCAGCGGGATGAAAGTGGCTTGAATCAAGCCAGCACACTCATACAACCTCTGCCCAAGAGTGGGTTGTGGTGAGAGCAACACAGGTAGCACTTGAGGAACAACACAAGCATACGGATTTTATCGTTTATCCAAATCCAACTAACGACATGTTTGCTGTTGAATTTGCGGGGCATGGATTTACTGGAACCATCATAGTTTGGGATGCAACAGGTAGAGAACTAATCAAAACAAAGGCTCACTCAGAAGTCAACGCAGTCAGTATGTCGCTCCACCATTTAGCACCTGGCATGTATCAACTTGGCGTGCAAAAAGAGGATGGCGGCTTTTTGGTGAAAAATATGGTGAAAAACTAGTTTGATTTTAACCCATTGCATCAATTTGAAATTCTCTGGACAAAAGGGCTAAAGCAAAATAATTACCGCACCTAACGAAACATTTTCAATCTCCCTTTCAGAACGGATTCTCTGAAATCATCCAGTTTTTCAGAATGACTCTTTTGTAAGAGCTTTTTCAACAGTGCCAAGGTCCCTTTGCCTTGTTTGAAATCCATTTCTTCACCAAAAATTGGGATAATACCAAAATACTGTATGCCACTATCTTTGGTTTTATCAATTCCAAAATGTTCTTTTAAATAGATTGGATTGACCAAAAAAAAGTGGTTTTGCTTCATGTTTTCTGAAATCGATGCATATTCAGCAGAGCACCTAATCGTATGACCATGACCCAGCCATGTGTTTTTTTCAACGGTATGTTTCCACAACTTTACCAACCAAGTTTTAGGCCATTGAAAATTGGGTGACGGGTCATTTAAATCCCAGTAACTTGGCAAGCAAAAATAAATTTCAGCATTTGGCAACTGATCTGCATTTTCTGGTACAGTCATAGTGAAATTTGATAAGCCATTTGTTACTAGCGCCTTAATCTTCAAATCGTTGAAGGTTATTAAACGCAAGTTAAACCCTTCGTGCTCAATGAATTCTTCGGTGGAATTTGGGACTAAAGTCATTTGGAAGGTATTAATAAGGTTAGTGCATCCCAAAAATCTTGAGATGAATTGAAACATCCTTGTTCCAACATTTGATGAATCTCTGACTCACGGACAACATTGTATTTTTTATTCGATTTAAAAACAGTCAAATGTTCAGCATGATTGCTTAAAGCATGATGAATACTTTCCGGAGTTGACAAATCCAATTGATCTGATTTTGAATTAATAGAAATCAATTCCATTTCTTCTTCTTTACAGTAAAAAACCAAGCAAGAAGACTTCGACCGAAACTCGATAAACTTGACTTTTTTGTAAACAATATCAAGCACAGCGTCAGAAAATAGAGCCACCAATTCGGTTGCTTTTTTCGGGTCCGACTGGTTCATTTCAAGCCATTCTTCATTTTTAACACCGTGGGTAATGAGAAAATATTTAAAATCTTCATCAAATATTTCTTGTTCTTGCGGGGTCAACAAACGATATTTCATGAGGCAAAGGTAGTCGAATTCTATTGAAAATTTGAGCCTTCAAACAGTTAAAAGAGAGGATTTAAGTCTTATTTTTGTGGCGATGTCTGAAAAAATAGGAATTGCCATTTTAGGATCTACCGGATCGATTGGTACTCAAGCGCTAGAAGTAATTGAATCATATCCCGATCGGTTTGATTTACGGGTACTAACGGCGCATTCAAATGCTGCACTTTTAATTGCTCAAGCCAAAAAATTTGAGCCTCAATGTGTAGTGATTGGTGATGAAAGCAAATATCTTCTCGTAAAAGAAGCACTTGAAAAAGAGGATATTTTAGTTTATGCAGGAGAAAATGCATTGGCTGAAGTAACTACTTTGGATTCGGTTCATGTGGTACTTACTGCCTTGGTAGGTTATGCCGGCTTAAAACCTACTCTGGCTGCCATACGCGCCAAAAAGAATATTGCCTTGGCGAACAAAGAAACCCTTGTGGTTGCTGGTGAATTAGTTACCAAAGAAGCCAGAAAATACGGTGTTTCCATTTATCCTGTTGATTCAGAACATTCTGCCATTTTTCAGTGTTTGACCGGCGAGCACATGAACGCTATTGAAAAAATATATCTTACGGCTTCCGGTGGACCCTTTCGTGGTTGGTCGACTGAGCAACTAGAGAAAGTCAAAAAAGAACACGCCTTAAAACATCCGAACTGGGTAATGGGAGCGAAAATAACGATTGATTCTGCCTCTTTAATGAACAAAGGCTTGGAGGTGATTGAGGCGAAATGGCTTTTTGATTTAAAACCTGAGCAAATTGATGTCATCGTTCACCCTCAATCTATTGTTCATTCATTGGTTCAATTTGAAGACGGAAGTATGAAAGCGCAAATGGGCTTGCCCGACATGAAACTACCGATTCAATATGCCTTAACCTTTCCCTATCGATGGAAAACAGATTTTCCACGTTTCAATTTCATGGATTACCCGAATTTAACTTTTGAGCAAGCCGATCGTAAAACCTTTCGGAATTTAGATCTTGCTTTTGAAGCACTTACCAAAGGAGGTAACTTAGCCTGCAGTTTAAATGCTGCTAATGAAGTAAGTGTTGCTGCATTTTTAAAAGATGAAATTTCGTTTTTAGATATTGCTAAAATAAACGAAGCCACCATGAATGCCACCCAATTTAATACTTCAGCTGATTATGATGTATATGTTCAAACCGACCAATTGGCTCGTGAATATGCGCAAAATGCTATCCAACTAATTTAGATCTATGAGTCGTTCGTTTTTTAAAACCCTTCTTCCCCTTTTTTGTATTCTTGCTTTTCTGACGGAAGCCTGTGTTTACAAGGTTCAAGACGATGACATTTCGATAGGAAATCAAAAAGTAAGCTTGATTTTAAATAAAGAACATGCTTTATTGTTGGCTAGTTTGCCGATGAAATGTATGGAGCAAGAGTTTCCGAATAAACTCAATCAAATTTTAAGTGATTCTACGCAGCTTCAGCGACCTAAAAAACTTCATCCAGCGTTTTATGGTTGTTTGGATTGGCACAGTGCTGTGCACGGACAATGGTTGCTGGTGCGTTTAATGAAAGAGTTTCCAGAAATGGAACAAAAAGAAATCCGTGAAATGTTGAGTCAACTGCTCACGAAGGAGAAGTTAAAAGCCGAGCTAGCTTATCTTCAAAGAACAGAAAACACATCTTTTGAAAGAACATACGGTTGGGCTTGGTTGCTTCGCTTGCATGGTGAAACTCATCAATGGAATGATTCATTGGGTAGAATATTCAATCAAAATCTACAGCCCTTGGCAGATCATATTGTAGAATCCTATATTCACTTTTTACCAAAATTAAATTTCCCTATCCGAAGTGGTGAGCACACCAATACTGCTTTCGGTTTATCGGCGGCGTATGATTATGCACAAAAAACCGGTCATACTGAGTTAGAAAAAATGATTCGGGAAAGATCCCTTGATTTTTATCAAAAGGACGAGCAAGTTCAACTAGAAATGGAGCCGAGTGGTTATGATTTTCTCTCCCCAATATTAGAGGAGGCTCGATTGATGCAAAAAATTATGACCAAAAAGGAATACCTCCTTTGGCTAAATCGATATCTTCCACAGCTATTTAATCCGAGATTTTCAATGGATCCGGCCGAAGTTTCGGACCGAAAAGATGGGAAATTGGTCCACCTTGATGGCGTTAATTTAAGTCGTGCTAGATGTTTATACGCTATCTCTCGCACCAACAAACGCTTGGTTCATCTTCGAAAAGTTGCCGACAAGCATTTACAAACAACACTTCCTCGAATTGTAGACGGCGAGTACATGGGAGAGCATTGGCTTGCTTCTTTTGCTTTAAACGCGCTTTTGGAGCGGAATATAGGACGTTGAATTTAGTTCTTGCACGAATTCAATCATGTCGCTTTTTTCTCCGTCAAAATATTTCTCTAAACAGTACGAAACTAAGTATTCGCGATAACTCTCTTTAGAAATTCGAGGCATGTAAATATATCCTCGCCCCACGGGTTTGTGCTTGACGAATTTTTTTCTTTCTAAAATTCTAATAATAGTAGAAGTTGTGTTATAGGCAGGTCGCGGATCCGGATACAATTCTACTATGTCTTTGATTGCGGCTTTTTGTAATTTCCACAATCTCAACATTACTTGCTCTTCACTTGGAGTTAATCTTTCCATAATCTATACAAAATCAGTTCCACAAGATACGCCTATTTCGTGTAGAAACAAAATGACAAGATTCAAGATCTAAAGCTCAAACTTCTAAACAAATTAGAGATTTAACTTCTTTTTAATTCCTTTATCCAAGCCGTCTTTGTGAAGATAAATGTTGATTGTTTTTAGTTTAAAATAATTTTCAGATACATACAAATATCCCTTTGGATAGTTGCTTGTCCCCCAAGAGTTTTTAACCAATAAATACTTCGTTCCATTTTGATCCTTATACAATCCTACGATATGCATTCCGTGATCGTCGGTTGTAGTTTTATTATCATAACCTTCCTGACGCATTTCGGGAGTTACGTTTACTTCCTTCACAGGTGTGATAAAGGCATTGGATATTTTTTCAGCTCCTCCATCCGAGAAGTTTTTATTATCCTTACCAGAAACCTGAATGGTATTTGGGTCTTCAGGCACAATTCCTAAGCCATTGGAGAAGCTAAAACCTTTTTCAGATACATCTGCTCCCCATGCTACTGTGTATCCGTTCATCAACGCTTCTTCTGTTGCTTTCCATAAATCATCCAATGAAACATTATAACTTTCTCCCCACGCCCAGTTGTCAGGAATTGCCAAAAGGCATTTTCTATTCAGTTCATGATTGGTAAACGAAGTGATTGAAATATAATCGTCCATATTCAAACCCAAAGATTCCGAATAACTTTTCGGCGTATATTTTTTTCCTTTAAAGGTGAACTCTTTTACATCTGTTCCTAAATAGGCATCCAAAACACCATTTAATGCAGGTTTCCAAGTACTTGTCATTTGTGCTCCTTTACCATTTCGATACGCCATCGCGCCTTCCATAGCACCATTCAAAACACTAAACATCTCCGCGTGATTATGGGAAGTTGCTCCATTCACTAATCCTGTATAAATTTCTTCTGGTACGATGCCATAATTTCTAATTACATACGGTATATCGTGAAAAGCACCTCCTTCGGAAAAGTTTATTTTTCCATCCATGCGCATAAATTTATCCGCTTTCGCTTCGTACGCTTTGCGCGCAATGAACATTTCGGAAAGAACATCGGGGTTCTTGTTCCCATTTCTCATCAGTTCCGATTCAAAAAACGAAAGTGCTGAAAAACTCCAGCATGTACCCGTATAGCCTTGACTTTGAACTGGGGTAGCATCCCAATGTGCTAGTTTTGCGAATTTATATTCACTGTTTTCTCCATTTTTCACAGTGCCAACAGTCGCAAATTGAGCAAATAAACTTCCTGAGAAAGCAATCGCAATAAGAAGGGTAATTTTATTCATTTAAATTTTTTTTGAATACTTAATTAAAGCAAGAATCCGAAGATACAAACGCAATTGTAAAGTTGAGAAATTTTAAGATTACTTTAACACCCAACCGCTTAAACCAATGTTTTTGGCCTTGGCTTCTACTTTAGACATTTCGGTGTTATTTGTTGCCGATCCAGCGCTCACACGAAACATTTTTCCTGCTTGTGGAAGCACTAAGGCATTGAATCCTTTGGATTTAAGGTCTTGCACTAAATCATTTGCATTTTGTTCGGTAGAAAAACATCCAACCACCAAGTGTAATGAACCCGCTTTCGCTTCTTGAGCTATTTCAGTTGGTTTTGTTTTCACTTCTGGCTTTTGAGCCACTTTTGGAGTTACCACTTCCGGTTTTTCTTCAGTCTTTACGTCTGGTTTATTGACAACAAAGCCATCGACCTTTTCTATTTTGGAGTCTTTCGAAAAAACCTTTACCTCTTCTGGTAAGTTTTTATCTATTCTCACTGGAATATACAAATCATCTGTGAATTTATAAAAATACACATTCACGTTTTCCGGCAATCCATCAACAGCTTCTTGCAAAGTCAATTCCTTCTTTTCTTTTTTCAAGGAAAAGCTATATCCCTTTTTCTGATAAACACCCTCACCTGCTTGGTAGCTTGGGTTAAAATCTTTTGTGGACAAAACTCCTGACTCCAACACATTGGTTTTCATAGGAATCCAATACGTATAAAAAGCAAAGGGCAATAGTGCTGCTGCAGCCAAATATCTCCATGCGCGTTTAGAAGTTGGTTCTTCCTCCTGCACTGGTATCACCTCAGCCGCTGGCTTTGGCATGTTTTGGGTTATAGGAATTATTTTGGGCTCTAACTCAACAATAGGTTCAGAAACTGGGGTGGTCAGCACCTTCGGTTCAAGAATAATTTGTTCGGGTTGTTTGGTTGATTCTACCCTCTTCACATCTTCTTCAACCAAGAAGTGAACTTTATTTAATCCATAAGATTGTAAAAGCAAATTGAAAAATCGATCTTGTTCAAAACTGATATTTCGCTCGCTATCAAGGTATAAATAGCCAATTTTATCAATTACGATTCTCTTGCCTTCTTTCAATTGAAGGTTCCAATTATTAATGGTAGATTTTACTTTTTCTTCTGCTTCACTATATTTCAGGGTGTTTTTTTCTGCCAAATAGTGCAGTAAAAGCCCGTCGTTATTGATGAGTTGTTTATTGAATAAAACCGACTTCCGTGGCGGCATCATGATACCATTACGAAAATCGACCACAGCATTGGTGGACTGTGCGACAAATCCTCCAAAAGTTGGAACAATCACACAGTTGTGTCTTAACAATAAATCAACAATCGCTTCTTCAAATTGAATCATACTACAAAGATACGGATTTCTAAATTTACTTAATCATACGCATTACAAACGAAGAGGTTACAAGAAAGGCAGAACTTTTGCTACATCCTCAGGCACATCGATATTTGGTGTTTCTATGTTTGTTTCAACCACCCGAATAGAAAAACCATGATACAACCAACGGAGTTGTTCTAAAGATTCTATTTGTTCAAGC
Source organism: Bacteroidota bacterium (assembly GCA_018825925.1). GTDB lineage: Bacteria > Bacteroidota > Bacteroidia > Flavobacteriales_D > Crocinitomicaceae > UBA2040. The sequence continues at coordinate 15,707 of JAHKAT010000337.1, forward strand.
TTGGTTTTTTCTAATGAAATTAATTTTTTCAGCACCTCACTTCGATAGGCATATAGACCAATGTGCCTCAAGTATGGGAAATTTTTTAGAACGTCTTGACTTGCATGCGCCGAAGAAGGTATTTCAGAACGAGAAAAGTACAAAGCATCATTTTTGGCATTCAAGACCAGCTTTATACGGTTTACATTCAATAAATCCTCTTTACTCACATTTTTAATTCCCAGTGTTGCAATATTTACTTCTTTATCCTCAAAAGCACGAATTAATTGGTCCAATTGTTCGGCTGCCACCAAAGGTTCATCTCCTTGAATATTTACAACAATATCAAAATCCTGAAATTGCGTCAACACTTCACCACATCGGTCGCTACCACTCGAGTGCGCAGTACTTGTCATCATCGCCTGACCTCCAAAAGACAAAACATGGTCCAAAATGCGCTGGTCATCCGTAGCTACTACCACCTCATCCAAACGAGTGCTTTTCATTGCCCCTTCATAAACGCGTTGTATCATCGATTTTCCTTTTAGGTCAATCAACGGTTTACCAGGAAAACGTGAAGAAGCAAAGCGGGCTGGAATTATTCCTAAAACTTTCATGC
>JAHKAT010000338.1 GCA_018825925.1 Bacteroidota bacterium
AATTGATGCTGATTAATTTGTTAGACGTTGATGTTGCTGGACACGCCAATGATTGGAACCGATACATTCATGCAATTCAATATACAGACTCTTGTGCATTGAAAATTTGGAAAACGATTCAATCGAATCCAAAAATGAAGGATAAAACGACACTTTTTATAACAAATGACCACGGCCGACATAAAGAAGGTCATAAAAACGGCTTCGTAAGTCACGGCGACTATTGCTCGGGTTGTAGAAAAATTAGCTTATTGGCTATTGGACCAGATTTCACGAAAAACACAGTCGTGCATTCAAAACATCAAATTGTTGATATAGCACCAACTATTGCCGAGTTACTCCAATTCCCACTCCCAAAATCAAAAGGAAAATCTTTGTTGCCAGTTTTGATAAAATGATGCCATCATCTTTATTGAACCGGTCTGCCTCATTTTATTATCATCACAGAAACGAATAATTTTAAAAGCTCCATTTTTCAATGAAGCTTTTCTCTCAAAGATTCTTCATTCAACGACTGCCAGACGTTACATCTTAAGCGGCTGGATTATGACTTCTTAAAATTATCGGCAACGATTAAATCCTTTGTTCCGTGTGTCCAACTGTAAAAACCTTCACCTGATTTAATCCCTTTTTTACCAGCTGTAACCATGTTTACCAGTAGCGGGCATGGCGCGTACTTTGGATTTCCGAAACCATCGTGGAGAACTTTCAGTATTGCCAAACAAACGTCCAAACCAATAAAATCAGCTAATTGCAATGGTCCCATTGGATGTGCCATACCTAATTTCATTACAGTATCAATTTCTTCAACGCCAGCAACTCCTTCAAAAAGGGTGTATATTGCTTCGTTGATCATAGGCATTAAAATACGATTGGCAACAAAACCAGGGTAGTCATTTACTTCAACTGGAACTTTGTTTAATTTTTTCGATAAATCCATGATAGAATTGGTCACAGAATCGGAAGTCGAATATCCACGAATGATTTCAACCAATTTCATCACCGGCACCGGGTTCATAAAGTGCATTCCTATCACTTTGTCTGGTCGGTTGGTAACTGCAGCAATTTGAGTAATTGAAATTGAAGAGGTATTGGTTGCCAAGATGACGTGATCTGCTGTTTTTTCACTTAAATCTTTGAATATTTTCAGTTTTAAGTCTACATTTTCAGTGGCAGCTTCAACTACTAAATCAATGTTTTTCAGTCCTTCACTCATTTCAGTAAAGGTGGTGATTCTTCCTAGAATTTCTCCTTTCTCCGTTTCTGAAATAACTTCTTTTGAAACCTGTCTGTCCAAGTTTTTGGTGATGGTAACGATTCCTTTATCCAAAGAAGTACGTTGAAGATCAATTAAATTAACTCCATATCCATATTGTGCAAATACGTGAGCAATACCATTTCCCATGGTTCCAGCACCGATAACAGCTACATTTTTCATTTTCAATTTTTTTGCAAAGATAATTTTTGTTTTGTGGTCGTCAAGCTTAGTCGACTTCTATTTAATTGTAATGTGTTTTGAAAATAGAAATCAAAACATCAGGTGGTACAATTTTGTTTGGATATTCATTCATTTTATTCAAAATTGCTCTCGTTGCTGTGGGTGAAAGTCCCATTCGAATTGCTGAATTAATTAAAAATTGTCGTTCCTCCTCTGTACTCGATAAATCGATATTCATCAGTAAAACCATTCGATGAAATTGAATAATGCGATCGCCTTCGGAAGTAGGAGGATCAAATTCTACAGGATTTTCAATAATTGATTCTAAATCAGATTGATTTAGCCCAAGATGTCCGGCCATAGACATTAAAAATTGAAATTCTGCTTGGGATATTGTTTCGTCGGCTTTTGCCAATTGAATCAATTCACACAATAAACTTTTTGCTTCATCTTTATTTTCCATGTGGATGTGATTTTAGGAAAAAAGCTGCGGTGTGTCGACAAACTTCTTCCAAATGTTGAGGTAAATATACATTTTCCCACGGCTCTTTGCTATGAAAAGTGTGATTGGCACCATGGATTCCACGGCCTTTTTGACCCGTCCATTCAACCAAACAGTTCATTTCACTGAATGGTACGCTTTGATCATTGGTGCCGTGTACAAAAAGCAGAGGTTTATGGGTTTGAAGTAATTTGGACTTTATGGTCAATTCATTTTCGTGGTCAAGAAAATCCTTGTAGATGCAATATTTTTGTGATAAAACCTGACCCGTTCGACCGTTCACGCGACTTTTAAATCCATCTTTTTCCCATTCCGCTAATTGTTCATTTTTAGGAAAACGATTGTGTAACTGTGCCACGGCCGCCCAACTTGCTATTTTTTTTACACGAGGATCTTCCACCTGTAAAAGAGCCATCGAACCACCTTGAGAATGGCCAATAAGATATACTTCTGGAAAGGGGTGTAAGGTTGCGGATAGAGTATTTAAAACGGCTTGAAAATCCTGATATTCAGTCCAATAACTATTAATCGAAAAAGCCTCAAAATCTGTGAATGTAGTCGGAGAATCAGGGGTAGTGCCATTGTGTGAAAAATTGAATTTGCAAAATCCGAATCCTAGACGCAAAAAATAATTTTCAACCAATTGCCAAGCTCCCCAATCTTTATACCCCATAAAACCATGGGCAAAAACAATTAATTTACCGTTAAAGATGGTCGGAATGTTTAAGTCTAATAAACTGACCCGACCATTGTATCCAAGGTAGCTTGAAATTTGTTCTTTTTCTATCATATTTTAGCAATTTTATGCTCTATCCCAAGGGCTTTTCTATCTTTGAATAATGTTACTCTTCGTAAAACAAAGTGCAATTTTATTTTTTCTTTTGATCGGCCTGTTTTCTTGTCAGCAAAATTATGGGAATAAACTGGAATCAAATGAATTGGATTTGTATTACACGAGAATTGAGGATGAAAACTTCGCTAGGCAGGTTGGAAATTACTGGAAAAATAATAATTTCTTGAACGACCAGAAACAATCTTTGCAACTCGACTTTATTGAAAATACTTATTATTTGAAGTTAATTTCAAAGGACACATCGAGTCTGAAAAACATGTCATTCGAGGAAAGAAATATACTCATTACCTTGCAAAATGATTTGAGGAAAGAAATTTTCCCAAAACATAACTTCAATTTGGTTTTGTGTGACAATCAGTTTAAACCATTGTATGACATCAATAATTAAAAGGAAATACAAAGCATGAAAATATCGGCTTCGATATATAGTGATGGCAAACGACCATTAAAAGAGGTGATTGAAGATTTAAATTCACATCAAGTGGATTTATTGCATGTGGATTGCAACGATGATTTCCGAGTCTTTTCTGATATTCAAGAAATTAGAAAGTGGACAAACACGCCAATAGACCTTCATATTATTACTGAGAATCCAGAGAAATATTTTAATGAATTAGGAGCTTGTCCGGTAGAATTTGTCACTTTTCAATTTGAGCAACTTCCTCCTGATTTTAAAATTCCGTCAGACATAAAAGGCAAAAAAGGTTTGGCAGTGATTACTCCAACGCCAGTTTCTGTCTTCGAGAAGCACCAAGATTTTGATTTTATTTTGATTATGGCTACAATTCCAGGTCAGAGTGGAGGGAAATTCGATGCTTTGAACTTCTCGAAAATTCGTCAGTTTAGAAATCAATTTCCAGGAAAATCGATACACGTAGATGGCGGAGTGAATGGGGAAGTGAGCTTTATTCTGCGCAATATGGGAGTAGCTTGTTCTGTTTCAGGGTCTTATTTATTCAAGGCGCCAAGTGTTGGACATGCGTTGATGGATTTAACGAATCGCGAACACTCCTCGGAGTATCGAATTGCTGATTTTATGATTCCCTATGCAGAAGCACCAGTAGTGATGGAAAATGAATTATCCGTTTCTAAACTGTTACAAACGGTTGAAGATGGTAAATTAGGGTTTTGTTTGATTTGCGATTCTAATCAAAAATTAATTGGACTAACGTCTAATGCAGATATACGAAGAGGATTTTTAAAACATACAGCGGATTTTAATTTAGTAGAAATTGAAGAATTTATTAATAGAAAGCCAACCGCTTTAAAAACGACTAATACTGTGATTGATATGATGAAATTAATTCGAAGTAGCACATTTCCAATTAGTTATTTGCCAGTGGTAGACGATCAAAACGTTGCCAAAGGAATCATCACATTTGTAAACTTGATTAAAGGAGAATTATGATCATTCATTTAAAGAAAAATTTAAACAAACAACGGATTGAAGAAATTGCTCAATTAGTAAAAGCGATTTTTTACGTAAAAGACGATATCGCAGTTTTGGTGACCCCAGCAGGTTTAAAAGAATTGCCAAAAGAAATTCAAGATGACGTAGATCAATTCTGGCCAATGAAAAACGATCTTCAGTTGGCCAATAAGCAGTACAGAAGTGAAAGGCGTACGGTTAAAATTGGGAATACAATTATTGGCGGTTCAACCAACAATGTGGTACTTATTGGGGGACCGTGCAGTGTGGAATCACTCGAACAAATTGATTCAGCTTCTATTTTAATGAAAGATTTGAATTTATCGACCCTGCGAGGAGGATGTTATAAACCAAGAACAAGCCCATACAGTTTTCAAGGTTTGGGTTTGGAAGGTTTGAAATTACTCGATAAAATGCGTGAAAAACACGGTTTAAACGTCATTACTGAAGTTAGAGATGCGACGCAAATTGAGGAAGTAATTCAATACTCGGATGTCATACAAGTAGGCGCTAAAGCAATGTACGATCAAGGGATATTGCGAGCTTGTGCCAAAACACAAAAACCTGTTTTAATTAAAAGGGGCTTTGGATCTACTTTGCAAGAGTTTGCGCAAGCAGCTGAGTTTGTTTTGAGCGGTGGCAATGAAAATGTTATTCTTTGTGAAAGAGGTATTCGTACCTTTGAAACAGGAACACGATTCACATTAGACCTTTGCGGAGTTGCTTGGTTGAAGGAATATACGAACTTGCCGATAGTGCTCGATCCTAGTCATGCAATGGGTTACGCCTATGGCATTTCCGACCTTTCAAAGGCCTGTTTGGCAATGGGAATCGATGGTTTGTTAATAGAAGTACATCCGGACCCAAAAAACGCAAAATCGGATGCTGCGCAACAGTTGAATTACGCCGAATTCACCAAATTAGTAGGAGAATTGAAAGCAATGGCAGGTGTATTAAATTATAATTTAGTTTAATGTTTTTAGAAAATAATTTAAAAGGTTTGTGTGATACGCACGGATTGAAATATCAAGATTTCTTGAGTGATATGGACGTTGATGATGTCAACGAGTTAACCATTTACGATATAATAGCAATTTGCGAAGAATACGAGTTAGACCTTCAATCATTATTGTTTAAAACATTGTTTAAAACACATAGTTGGAAGTCTAAATTGGACCAAATTAAATTGTTGATTCTAGATGTTGATGGGGTATTGACAGATGGTGGAATGTACGTTACTGAAAATGGTGATCAGATGAAAAAATTCAACACCAAAGATGGAATGGCCATTATGCATTTGACGAAAAAAGATTTTCAAGTAGGAATTGCCTCTAGCGGCTTTAAAGATGGGCTGATTAAGGAAAGAGCAAAACTTCTTGGAATTCAAAATTGCTATGTGGGACGCGATCCGAAAATGGACGTAATTTCTCAATGGTGTATGGATTTAAGAATCGAACCTAAAAATGTGGCCATAATAGGGGATGACATCAACGATTTGGCGGTCATTCGTAAAGTTGGATTTTCAGCGGCACCCTCAGATGCAGTAAATTTAGTTAAAGGCGCTGTGGATGTTGTGCTCAATGCGAAAGGCGGAGCAGGCTGCGTTCGCGAGTTTATTGATAATTATCTTCTAAGTCAACCGATAGAATAATGGATAAAATAAAAATCGGAATTTTAAGAGAAGGGAAAGTTCCTCCGGACAAAAGAGTCCCGTTCACACCGCAACAATGTTTGTTGGTGCAGGAACAATATGCACATGTCGAGATAGTAGTGCAATGTAGTCCAATTAGGGCTTTCGGTGATGAAGAGTATAGTTCTTTAGGGATAAAAGTGCAAGAGGATTTGTCCGAATGTGATATTTTGATGGGGGTTAAAGAAGTAAATGTTTCGGATTTAATACCTGGGAAGAAATTTTTGTTTTTTTCTCATACCATTAAAAAGCAAAGCTACAATCGTCATTTATTACAGAATATCTTAAATAAAAAGATAGAATTAATTGATTACGAGGTTCTTAAAAATCATGAGCGAAAGAGAATTATTGGGTTCGGACGATTTGCGGGTATCGTAGGTGCCTACAATGGAATGATGGCTTATGGATTGAAGACAAACTCCTATGTTTTAAAACGTGCACAAGATTGTTTTGATAGAAAAGAATTAGAAAAACAATTAAAATCAATTGTTTTGCCAACCAATTTCCGACTCGTATTAACAGGGTTTGGCAAGGTAGGTTATGGTGCTAGAGAAATCATTGAACTTCTTGATATTAAGGAAGTCTCCCCAGAAGAATATTTGAATGAAAACTTCAATGTTCCAATATTTACTCAGTTGGAAACAGGAGATTACTATGTCCGAAAAAAGGATGGAAACTTTGATAAGTCAGAGTTTTATGGTCAACCAGAACTTTATTCATCCACCTTGCATACCTATATTCAGTCAGCTGATGTCTATATGGCGTGCCATTTTTGGAGTAAAAATTCGCCAATACTTTTGACAAAATCACATCTAGAAGATTCTAAAAATTTAAAAGTTATCGCAGATATTTCTTGTGATGTAAACGGGCCGATAGCCTCAACGCTTAGGGCTAGTACCATTAAAGATCCAATTTACGGTTACAATAGAAAAACTGGATTGGAGGATGCTGTGGATAATAGTGATTGTATATCGATTATGGCAGTCGATAATTTACCCTGCGAACTTCCTAAAGAGTCTTCAGAGGATTTTGGTAAACAATTGATTGCTAATGTCTTGCCTCATTTGTTAGGGCTGGATGTCGATGGTATTATCCAAGGCGGAAAAGAGACAAATAGCGAAGGTAGATTGACAGATGGGTTTTCCTTTTTACAGGATTACGTAGATGGTAAAACGGAATAAACAAAGATGATTAAAGGAGATAAGAAAGTAATACGCGGATGGGTTTTTTATGATTGGGCCAATTCTGTGTATAATTTGGTAATCTCCTCGGCTATTTTTCCAATCTTTTATGACAAC
>JAHKAT010000339.1 GCA_018825925.1 Bacteroidota bacterium
AGTTGCTGAAATTATATCTAAAGAATTGAATCAAATCGGAATCAATTACAATTTTGCTCCTGTAGTTGATCAATCTTCTAACTCTACTGTCGGGTATCGTGGATTTGGGAAAAACCCTGAAAACATTGTGCCTTGGTCGGATGCATTCAATCAAGTTACACAATCAAAAAACATCATCGCAACTGCTAAACATTTCCCTGGACACGGTTTAGTGAGCGGCGATACTCACAAAAGTTTACAAGTGATAAATGGTGAATTGAAAGAATTAAAGAATTACCCTCCGCTTATTGAAAAAGGTGTTCTTTCAATAATGATCGGTCATTTAGCCGTTGAAAACAATCCAAAATACAATACCCAAGGTGCTCCGGCAACTACTTCCAAAACAATAGTGACAGACTTGCTTAAAAAAGAACTTGGATACAAAGGCTTAATTGTAACGGATGCAATGAACATGGGCGGTGTAACCGCTGTTCCTCAATGTGAGGTTGCTGCAATAGAAGCTGGAATCGATATCGTATTAATGCCTAAGGACACTAAAAAAGCATTCAATGATATCTTAAAAAGATACCAAACAGATGCTGATTTCAGAGCAAGAGCTGATGAGTCGATTGCTAAAGTGGTGAGAATGAAGGTTTGTTTAGGCTTGGTGAAGTAATCGCTTTTTATTTCCCTATTGTAATTTTAGCCGCCAATTCTTTTGCCTTTTTAACCAATTCTTCCACCGTTTCTTCGCCAAAAGAAAGTGCTACCCCCATTCTTCTATAAGGTCTTGCTGTAGGTTTACCAAACCATCGAAAATCTGTATTTGGGATTTCATGAATTTTCTCCAAACCGAATGGTACAGGGAAATCCAATTGTTCTTTTTCGGCTAATACCACTGCGGAAGCCCCGTTTCTTATTAAATCAATTGGTTGCAAAGGCAAACCTAAAATAGCCCTAGCATGCAGTTCAAATTCATTTAAATTTTGAGTCCCAGCTAAGGTCACCATACCCGTATCGTGAGGTCTAGGTGATAATTCACTGAAAAAGGCACCTTCTTTCGTAATAAAAAATTCAACGCCCCAAAGTCCTTCGCCACCAAGTGCTGCGGTCACTTTCCTAGCCATTTCTTGAGCTTCCATCAAAGATGCTGATTCCATAGCCATGGGTTGCCAACTTTCTTGATAATCACCACGCTCTTGTCGGTGACCAATAGGCGGACAAAATAGAGTATGGCCATTTTTCTGCGTAACCGTTAACAGGGTGATTTCATAATCAAAGTCGATAAACCCTTCCACTATTACCTCCAACAAATCACCGCGCGAACCATCCAGTGCATATTGCCAAGCTTTTTCGATATCTGCCTCAGTTTTAATAACCGACTGACCTTTTCCAGAACTTGACATCAAAGGTTTGACAACACAAGGCATTCCTGTATATTTCACCCCTTCAATAAGGCTTTCCAAAGTTGTTGCATATTTGTATGGAGCCGTGCGAACCCCTACTTCTATTGCTGCCAAGTCGCGAATTTCTTTTCTATTCATCGTGTAATTCGTTGCCTTCGCGCTAGGCACCACTTGAATCCCTCTCTTCTCATATCCGTACAATTGCTCCGTACGTATGGCCTCAATTTCAGGAACAATCATATCCGGTTGATGTTTTTCGACCAAAGCGTCTAATGAGGCTCCGTCCAACATATCAATTACCTCAAATTCTTGAGCTACTTGCATGGCAGGGGCATTGGGATAGTTATCTACCGCAATGATGTATTGACCTAATCTTTGCAAAGCAATCACGAGTTCTTTACCTAATTCGCCAGAACCTAAGAGTAGAATTTTCTTTCGCATAGACAAATATAGATACTTCAAATTACAAAAAGTAAGAATGGTCTATTCAGGTTTCATTCGTTTTCAAATCCATCTGTAAATGTATTTATCACATCAATTCCATTATTTTTACACTTAAAGCATGTCCAATAGAGTCGCAGTTATGTCCAAAATTCGAATCGTCCTACTTCCATTTTCAATTCTATATGGTTTGATACTTGCTGTTCGAAATTGGTTTTTTGATTTAGGATTATTTTCTATTTACAGAATAAAAACACCTTCCATAATAGTTGGAAATTTAAGTGTTGGTGGAACTGGTAAAACCCCGCACATTCAATATTTGGCAGATTATTTTCAATCAAAAAACACGAAAACTCACATTGTTTCTAGAGGCTATGGTCGAGTTACAAAAGGTCTGAAAGTTGCCGACACTTCAGATACGGCTCAAACCATTGGTGACGAACCTAAATTTTATTTTGATAAAAATCCACAAGCCCAAATAATAGTTGCTGAAGAGCGAAAGTTAGCTTGTCAATTGATTGATAAAGAGGAAAATAAAGCTGAAAAACAAATAATTTTACTTGACGATGCTTTTCAACACAGACATGTACAGGCCGGTTTTACAATTGTATTGAGTTCTTTCCATCGTCCATTTTTCAATGATTTCGTTTTGCCCGCAGGCAATTTACGGGAATGGAAAAAAGGTGTAAAACGCGCTGATGTACTTTTAGTCACTAAATGTCCACCTTCATTTTCAGGGAAGGAAAAAGAGAAATATCTCGAAAAATTAAAGTCTTACGAAGTTCCAGTTTTCTTCTCAAGTATTGATTACCAGCCTTTGATTTCACTGTTTAATGCCGCGCTACCCTCACAAATTGGAGGAATCCTGCTTGTTTCAGCCATTGCCGATACGCACTCACTTTTACAAGAACTAAAAAATCAATACCCAGGAATTCCAATTGAAGAGTTAAAATATCCAGACCATCACGATTTTAGCCAGGTCAATCTCCTAGATATTCGTCAGAAATTTGGTAATTTCGCCCGCGAGAATTATATCCTAATTTCAACAGAAAAGGATGCCGTAAAACTCAAAAATGGTGATGAATTAAGAGGGATCGAAAATTTGCCCTGGTTCATTCAACCCATTGGAATTAAAATAGATAAGGAATTAGAATTTTTAAATAGAATAGAACAATATGTTAGCAAAGTTTCAAGAATCAGTTGATTTTATTAAAGGTAAAACAAGTGTTGAGCCAACCATAGGTATCATTTTAGGAACTGGTTTGGGTGGTTTAGTGAAAGAAATCGAAATTATTGACGAAATAAATTACACGGATATTCCAAACTTTCCTGTGTCGACCGTTGAGTCGCATTCTGGTAAATTAATTTTCGGGAATTTAGGAGGTAAAAAAGTGGTTGCCATGCAAGGCCGTTTTCATTTTTATGAAGGTTACGACATGCAGCAAGTTACTTTCCCTGTTCGTGTAATGAAGCTATTAGGTATACAAAGATTGTTTGTATCGAATGCCTCTGGAGGTGTAAATCCTGATTTTGCTGTAGGAGAAATCATGATTTTGAATGACCATATTAATCTTTTCCCTTCTCACCCTTTAGTTGGGAAAAATATTGATGAACTGGGACCAAGATTCCCTGACATGAGTGAACCATACGATTTGGAGATGATTGCAATGGGTCAAAAAGTAGCTGCTGATTTAGGAATCAAAGTTTCAACGGGAACCTATGCTGGATTAACTGGTCCTACCTTAGAAACTCCCGCTGAATATGTTTATGTGCGTAATATTGGCGCTGATGCTGTTGGGATGTCGACTGTTCCTGAAGTAATCGTTGCGAGACACATGGAAATTCCAACATTCGCCATCTCAATTATCACCGATTTAGGAGTGCCTGGAAAAATCAAAAAAGTAAGTGTAGCCGATGTTATAGAGGTGGCAAATCGCCAAGAACCAAAAATGACAGCGATTATGAGTAAATTGATTGAAAGTTTATAAACGAAATATCGACTAAAAAAGAATGGAAGATTCTCGCTCAAAATATGAGGCAGTAATTGGTTTGGAGGTGCATGCACAAATGTTGACAAATAGCAAAGCCTATTCCAATGATGTGAATACATACGGTTCAACTCCAAATACCAATGTTAGTGTGGTTACACTTGGTCACCCTGGGACTTTGCCCGTAATGAACAAAAAGACCATTGAAAACGCCATAAAACTAGGCCTTTCCTTGAATTGTAATATTGCTGAGAATCAATATTTTGCTCGTAAAAATTATTTTTATCCCGATCTTCCAAAAGGCTATCAAATCACTCAAGATACGACACCAATTTGCACGGGAGGCTTTATTGACGTGAAGTCGGATGGAAATTCAATATCGCGCATTGGAATTACCCGAATACACATGGAGGAGGATGCTGGAAAAAGTATTCACGATATAGATGTAAAGGATACCTTGGTCGACTTGAATCGTGCTGGTGTGCCATTGTTGGAGATTGTTACAGAACCTGACATGCGTAACTCGCAAGAAGCTTATAACTATCTGACTGAAATCAGAAAACTTGTCCGCTATTTAGACATTTGCGATGGTAATATGGAGGAAGGCTCGCTTAGATGTGACGCCAATATTTCTGTTCGTTTAATTGGTGCTCCAGAGTTTGGAACCAAGGTGGAGGTTAAAAACATGAACTCCATTCGAAATGTCCAACGAGCCATTGAATTTGAAATAAAACGTCAAATAGAAGTTTTAGAATCGGGAGGAAAACTCTACCAAGAAACAAGACAATACGACGCTGTAAACGACACTACTCATGCCATGAGAAGCAAGGAAGCAGCCAATGATTACCGTTATTTTCCTGAGCCTGACTTACAACCCATACAAGTACTTCAGCCACATATTGAAGCTATTCGAAAAGAAATGCCCGCTTTACCAAGTGAGCTTTTTGAAAAATACACTTCACAATACGGTTTGTCGGAATATGACGCTTTGAATTTGACGGATTCTAAAGGAATTGCTCATTTTTATGAAGAAGTAATAAAGGATACAACTAACTTCAAATCAGCGGCAAACTGGGTGATGGGCGATGTTAAATCCTACTTGAACTCAAAAGGAATAGAAATCCAAGACTTCCCAATTCAAGCGACGAAAATAGCGGCAATTATTCAACTGATTGATAAGGGTGAAATTTCTAACACAAGTGCCTCGCAGCGCTTATTTCCGGCGATGATAGAACGCCCAAATACAGAGCCATTGTTGTTAGCAGAAGAGCTAAACCTTATTCAGGATTCCAACGAAGACTCAATTTTAACCTTTATTAATAAGGTGAAAGAGCAACATCCTGAAGAAGTTGTTCGTTATAAAAATGGAGAAAAACAATTGGTTGGTTTTTTCATGGGACAATTAATGAAAGTGTCTCAAGGCAAAGCCGACCCAAAATCAGCAAATCAGCTTTTACGCAATGAATTGGAAAAATAGCAGCATACTCTTATTTCTTATCGCTTTACTGGCATCATGTGGAAATAATGAATCTGATCAATTAGAAAATAATTTCACTATCTCTGGAAAAATAGAAGGTGGTGGAAGCAAACGCATGTATCTTGAAGCGATGAGTGCCGATGGTACTATTGATGTTGCACAAACAGAAACCAATGCCGATGGAACGTTTAAATTAGTTGGCAATGTTCCAGAATTGGGTATTTATCAGCTTCGTTTGGGAGAAGATGAATATCACATTCTACCTCTTCCTCTTTCACCTGGCGAAAACATCAAGCTTGAAACCAGCTATGATGAATACTCTGTTCTTCCAAAATTTAGTGGTGCAAGTTGGGCCAAACCATTGAATAAATACATGTCTATCTTCAATACCTTTGCTGAGAAACAGTCACAGTTAGCAAGAGAAAACAATGGACAAATGACTGAAGAGCAAATGCTTGAAAAGTATATTGAGTTTAGGAAACCTTTGGATGAATTTGCGAAAGAACAGATGCTCAAAGACCTAGGGAATCCTGTAAACCTGCTATTGGTTACCTCCTTATCCCCAAGCTTAGGTTTTCCAAAATGGGACCCTTCAAATTTGGAACTGTACGAAAAAGTAAAAAACGGTTTCATAACCGCACATCCAAACTCCGTATTAGCGGATAATATGAATGAGCAGTATGAGCAACTGAGAATGGGGTATGAGCAGTTTTTGGCGTATGAAAAAACACAAAATGAAAGTAATACTTCTCCAGAAATTGCCTTAAAAAATCCAGAAGGGAAATTGATCAAACTTTCAGATTTACGTGGTAAATTCGTTTTAATAGATTTTTGGGCTTCTTGGTGTGGACCATGTAGAAGGGAAAACCCTAATGTAGTGCGATTGTATAACAAGTATAAAAGTAAAGATTTCACTGTTTTTAGTGTTTCTTTAGATCAAACTGCTGAGGCTTGGAAAGGAGCTATTTTGGCAGACGGTCTAATTTGGCCTTATCATGTAAGTGATTTGAAGGCGTGGGATACTCCTTTAACGCAAGTTTATGGATTTAATAGTATACCGCATACTGTTTTACTAGATAAACAAGGAAAAGTAATTGCCCGAAATCTGCGCGGCGAAAGTTTGGAACAAAAATTGAAAGAGATTCTGTAGAGTCTTCAAATAAATAAATATTAATATGAAAAATATTCTTCTTTTAACCTTAATCTCCTCTTCACTCTTCGCGTATTCACAAGGAATCAATGCAAAAGTGAGCGGTAATATATTCAATACGACGGCTGATTCTGTCTTTGTTGCCCAATACAATGGTTCTTCTTTTATAAATCTTGCTGGCTCTAAAATCGATGCTAAGGGGAATTTTGAAATAAAAGTCAAAGCTAATTATCCAGATTTCTATGTTTTTAGAATGGGAGAAGCGAGAATAAACCTAATTATTCGCAACGAAGATGACATTAAAATTTATGCCGACGGAAAAAACATCAATGCGTTCTGCAATATTGTAAATTCAGACGAAAGTGCAAATATGAAAGAGTTCATTATAATGATGGAATATTATAATCAAAAAAGAAGTGAGGCTATACAACAGATTCAATCGTTTCCTGGTCAGGAAGCAGAAATTAAAGCATCCTTAGATAGAGAATATAGCGTTTTTGTTAGTAATCGTCAGTCTTTTATAGCTCAAAATCCAAATTCACCTATTCTCCTTCCTGCATTAACAACTATAGATGCTGATCAAGATTGGGCAACCTACGACATGGTTGCAAAACAATTACAATTTGCATTACCTGGCAGTCCGACTATAGAAAATGCCTATAAAACGTATTTACAAATGAAGGCGCAAAAAGAAGAAATGGATTTTCTTTCTGCTGGAAAAATCGCTCCTGATTTTCAGGAAACGAAAATAGATGGAAGCACCATGAAGCTTTCTGATTTAAAAGGAAAAATAGTGTTACTTGACTTTTGGGCATCTTGGTGTGGACCTTGTCGACAAGAAAACCCTAATGTTGTGCGCTTGTATGAGAAATACAAATCAAAAGGATTTACAGTAATGAGTGTTTCATTGGATCAAGACCGTGGAAAATGGCTTGCAGCAATTGAGAAAGACAAATTAGCCTGGCCAAATCATGTTAGCGATTTAAAGGGATGGTCATCCGCGGCTGGTAAACAATACGCTGTGAGAGGTATTCCTTTTACCGTTTTAATTGATAAAGAAGGAAAAATTATTGATACTAAATTACGAGGTGAACAATTGGAACAAGAATTGGCTCGTATATTCGGAGAATAGTGACAGAAAACCGTAAGATTTATTTTGCATCTGATTTTCATTTAGGTGTGCCTACTATCAAAGCGAGTAGACAGCGTGAAGCTTCAATTATTCGTTGGTTAGATTTTGTGAAGCAGGATGCCAAAGAACTTTACTTGGTAGGAGATCTTTTTGATTTTTGGTTTGAACACAAGTACACCGTTCCGAAAGGACATGTTCGGTTTTTAGGAAAACTAGCTGAAATTGTCGATTCTGGCATACCCATTCATGTATTTACAGGAAACCACGATATGTGGATGTTTGACTACCTGAAAGAAGAAATTGGTGTTTACATTCACAGAACGAATGTTGAACGTGTTTGGGATGACAAGAAATTTCTAATAGGCCATGGAGATGGTTTAGGACCAGGTGACCATGGGTATAAATTTTTAAAAAGATTATTTGCTAATAAATTTTGTCAATGGTTATTTGCTCGTCTTCACCCCAATTTTTCTTTTGGATTAGCCCATCTATCCTCAAAAAAAAGTCGACTACATACAGCCTCTGAAGATGAAAAATACCTTGGGGATGATCAAGAATGGTTAGCCATTTATTCGAAGGAAATATTAGAAAAAGAACATTTTGACTATTTTATTTTTGGACACCGACACTTGCCAATTGACCTGCAATTGAACGACAAAAGCAGGTATCTTAATCTCGGTGAATGGATCAACTATCGCAGTTATGCGGTCTTTGATAATGGAGAGCTTTCCCTAAAATATTGGGAGAAAGATTAATATTACACAACTCATGTGTTAGGTATATTCTTCATTCTTTGCTTCCATAGAATTTCTTATAAATAAAAAAACCGCCTCCAAAACTTGAAGGCGGCTCCTAAAAACTTCAATAATTAGTTCTTTTTGAATTTTTGCTTCAATTCAAAAGTTCCATTGGTGCTTAAAAGCGTTAAATCTGTTTTTGTATACTCAACAACAGTATAAGAATTTGTTGAAGTGGTCAAAACATTTCCATCCAAAGTATATTCGAACGTAGAGGTTGATTTGTTAGCTTTAGAGTCGGTATATTCAACTGAACCAGTTCCTTCTTTTTTATCTTTTTCAAAAGTTAAAACAGTCACTCCTTTATCAGCAGTAATTTCAGCATCATTTTCAGACATTAAAGTCCAAGAACCATCCATTCTCTTATTTACTTTCTTTTCTTTCGAACATGCTCCTAAAACTAAGGTAGCCGCAACAAATAACATTAATATTTTTTTCATCTTAAATGTGTTTTTAATATTTTATTAATTATTTCTGAACAATTGATGTTCTCAATGTTTCAAGAACTTTTCCTAGGTCAGATACCAAAGGTGAAGTTGCTGGAACTCCATTTTCTCCAGCACCAGCTACTATAAAACCAACAAATTTAGTGTAATCCGCATTGTCCGATTTAGCTCCCATACGAGGGTTTTTAGCTGGATCATGAGCTGTCACCATATCAGTTCCAGTATATGCATAAGCTGGGTTCTTAGAACCTGTTGCTGCACAGAAGAAATCCGTTAGGTTTTCACTTAATTCTGCTAATCCTGATGTGTTTGCTGGAGATTCACTCAACTCACTCACCAAAACTGGGAAAAACTTAGTTAAAAATTCACCGTCAGCTGCAATTAAGAAAATGGTACTATCCACTACAGAGCGTAGAGTCAAACGACCAGATTCTATCATTGTACCAGGATTATTAGGATCTTCCGTTAAAGCGGTTCCTCCCAAACGATTGTATAAATCGTAATTATTGTTCGCCAATCCTGCTGAAGCAGTAGAAGCATCTGTTGTATCTTTCTTACAAGATGTAACAGTTAAGCCAAATCCCAATACTAGGGTGGCAAAAATTAGAGTGTACTTTCTCATTGTTTTACTTATTTGTTTAAATTAAAATTACTAGTCAATAATATTTTGAAAGAATCTTCCCATTCTATAAGAAATAGAAGATTTGTCCATAACTGGGCAACCATTTGCCATATCCTTTTTGTTTATTTCAAACTTCTTTACAGGATATCCTTTGTTTTCAAGAGCAGCTACAATTTTGTCCGGAGATTGAACCGAAGGGTCTAATTCATAAACGATTGCCTTTTCACTAAAACCAAATTTCGCCACTCTAACACCTTCCATTTCACGGATAGTTTGAGTGATTTCAATAGCTTTCAATGAATCAACCGATTGGGTTAAATCAATTCTTGATAATTGACGTTTTCTTAGATCTTGGACAGTATCCTTCTTTGTTACCATCATTATATGTACAAATAATGTGATCACAAGTAAAAGAAACACAGATCCTGTTACTATTATAAGTCGTTTCCAAATTTTTCTTTTCATGTTCTTGTTTTGTTTATGACAGTTCTATGACAATCATCAAATAAACGCACTAAGATGAAATCTGGATGTTGACATAGTTGTTAAAAAAAATCTTTTAACATTTCGAATTAAAACCAAACACTACATAATTGAATTACAGCTATTTGAGTCAATTAAAGAAGGATTGCGAAGGGTAAATAAATAACCAGAATTAAAACATTGGTTCCAACAAGCTTAAAATAACATGAAGTAATTCGAAAAATTCACCAGGCTCTCTCATCCGTCCACGTATTAACGTTTGGACGGACACACGTACCATCAGCACCCAAAAAATGAGCAAAAAAAAAACCTCATTCCAAAAGGAACGAGGGTTCTTAATCCCGATAGGAATCGGGAGGCATCTTTTCTTTAACAATG
>JAHKAT010000340.1 GCA_018825925.1 Bacteroidota bacterium
AGTAGAGGTTGCACCGCCGGCGCGACATCCGATACTTTTTGTTATTTGGTTCGAATGGTCGATTCGAAGGGCGATAGCAAAACACAAAGTCGATTTGTTTTTCTCGCCAGATGGATATCTATCTTTAAGTTCAAAAGCACCACAAATTGGCGTGATACACGACATTAATTTTGAAAAGTATCCGAAAGATATCCCTTGGTTTCCTAGGCTATATTTACGCAGATTTTTCCCTTTATTTGCGAAAAAAGCAACTCATTTACTAACGGTTTCAGAATATTCGAAACAAGATATTGTAGCAAAATACGGTATTGGGGCTCATAAAATAACCGTTGGACACAATGGAGTTTCAGACTCTTTTTCGCCAGTTGCCAATTCAGAAAAGAAAGACATTGAACTAGAATTTTCCAATGGAAAACCCTATTTTTTATTTGTTGGATCTTTGCAACCCCGAAAAAATTTAAAACGTTTGATAGAAGCCTACTCCGAGTTGGTCACGTCAAAGCGTACGAATTGGGATTTAGTAATTGTCGGCTCTCAAATGTGGAATACATCCAATGCCGAAGAAAGGTTTTCAGAAGAATTGGCAGAAAGGATTCATTTTCAGGGACATTTGCATCAAGAGAATTTGGTGAAAGTGATGGCTGGAGCAAGTGCTTTTGTGTATGTGCCTTATTTTGAAGGATTCGGTATACCCTTGTTGGAAGCAATGCGCTCTGGAGTTCCAATTGTGGCAGGAAATAAAACAGCCCTACCTGAAGTGGTTGGCGATGCTGGTTTGCTTTGCAATCCCTTTTCGGTGAAGGATATTGCAGACAAAATGAGTGAGCTCGAGAACAATGTTGACCTAAGAAATGAATTGGTTCAAAAAGGATTGAAACGTTCGCAGCTTTTTAACTGGGACAATACCGCGAAAATAGTGTGGGAAGTAATAGAAAGAGAATTAAATAAAACGACTAATTAAATCGTTTTAGGAGCCTCAAATGCTTCAACAGCAATGATTTCTGGTGCAGCTTTTCGAACGGCTTGTTCAACACCTGCTTTCAAAGTCATCATACTCATTGAACAATCGTGACATGCACCCAGTAGCTGAACCTTAGCAACCCCTTCATCAGTAATTTCAACCAAGCGCATATCGCCACCATCCGCTTCTAAAAAAGGACGAATGGACAGAAGAGCTTCATTTACTTTTTCGGCTAAGGATACTTTGTCTAAAGGAGCGCTCATTTTGCTAGTTGCTTTTGTTTCAATGCTTTGAGATTGTCGACAAAAGTACGACTTAATTCCTCAAAAGCCGCGCCTGTAATGCTGTTTTCCTGAAATACAGCTGGTCGACCGGCATCACCAGCCTCGCGTACACTTTGCACCAAGGGTATGTGTCCTAAAAATGGAACATTCATTCCAGCGGCCAAATTTTTAGCTCCGTCTCTCCCGAAAAGATAGTATTTATTGTCTGGTAATTCTTCTGGAGTAAACCAAGCCATATTTTCAATAATGCCTAAAACAGGGACTTTCATTCCTTCCATTTGGAACATATTCACGCCTCTTCGGGCATCAGCCAAGGCCACTTCTTGAGGTGTACTTACAATGATTACGCCGTCTAGAGGAACTGTTTGCACCAATGAAAGATGAATATCACCTGTACCAGGAGGTAAATCAATCAACAAGTAATCCAACGCGCCCCAATGCGCATCGGTGAACATTTGGGTTAAGGCCTTTGCTGCCATAGGACCTCTCCAAACTACCGCGTTGTCTTGATCCGTAAAAAAACCAATCGATAAAATAGAAACGCCATAACTTACGACAGGAGAAATTTTTGGTGTGCCTTCCACGTCAATCATGGTCGGACGTTCTTTGACTACATCAAACATGGTAGGGATAGAAGGACCATAAATATCAGCATCAACGATACCCACTTTATAGCCTAGCTTAGCCAGTCCACCAGCTAAATTAGAAGTAACTGTGGATTTCCCAACACCACCTTTTCCAGAAGCGATGGCAACAATGTTTTTTACTTCCGGTAGTATTTTTCTATATGCTTTTGTTGCTTCAGAGGGAGCAGCTTGTATTGAAATATTTAACTCAAGTTCTTTGCCGAAAGCTCTTCTCAAATTGAATTCAACGGCCTCTTGCATTCTTTTGCGGGCATGAAGTGCAGGATTAGAGGCACGAATAATCGCTTTGATGTCGGAAGTACCAATTTGTAAATCTTCAACAAAATTTAAACTAACAATGTCTTTTTTTAACTCTGGGTCGGTGATGGTACCCAGTACAGACAATACATTTTCACGATTTAATTCCATGCTCTAAATTGAGCTGCAAAATTACACAATCTTTCTCGAAAAGGAGGAGGAACTAGTTTTGGAATGGAGGAATTCACTGAGAAGTTTTAGTGATTTATGGTTTTAGTTTCTTTTTTACTTCAACAGATTGAATTGTTTTGGCCATTAATTCAATAATTCGCTTGTCTTCGTAGCCTGCATCGGGCGATCTAAATTCGTAGGTAATATCATTGATTACTTTTTCACCATAAACATGATATTCTTCGTGCAAAACACCCACATTTGCAGAGGCTTTCGGATCTCCAGATACTTTAAGTGTCGATTTATAAATGATCATTTCGGGTTTATCTACGATGTAGTTAATTTCGTACATTTCCAAATCCTTCAATTTCTTTTTTCGATCGGTAACCAAGTCTGTGTTGGCCCCCCAATCCTCAATGTGGAGTGAGAAGTTCGGTCCAACATTAACGTCCCATTTAAAACCGCCTTCTGAGTACATTACTTCTGGGTTCAAACTAGCGCCAATGTTTGCTGTTGGGCCGGGTAACATAATATTGGCAGCGATATTAAATTTCGTCAAGTCAAATTTCTGAAAATTATCATAGTTCTCAGCCAAATCCAGATCCTTTTCAGTTTCAGTTTCCTTTGTACTACAAGAAGTAAAAACGATTAAAATTGCAAACAATGCAAAAGAAGAAAAACATTTTATCATACCAGTTGTTGTTACTTTTGAATCACTAAATTGGTTCCAATCGATTAACTTAACAAATATAGTTGATTTAGGGATAAAAGACGCGTTAGAATACATGGCAGATTACAAGATTAAGGATATAGAAAATTTAACAGGTATCAAAGCGCATACCTTGCGCATTTGGGAGAAACGTTATAATATCGTTGCGCCAGATCGAAACGATGGGAAAATACGCATGTATAGCGATGCTGAGCTGAAGTTGATATTAAATGTGGCCTTGCTGAATAAAAATGGATTAAAAATTTCGAGAATATCTGAATTGACTAGTGAGCAGCAAAGTGCAAAGGTGGCCGAGATTTTTTTGAAAGGAAATCACGATACTTATTTCGAGCGACTTCTTATCTCGCTTTTGAATTTTGATGAAGAGTTGTTTGTGAAGACTTTAGACCAAATGATTCTTGAACAAGGGTTGGAATTCACCTTTTCGAAATACATTACAGAATTCTTAGAAAAAGTAGGTGTTTTGTGGCTTACGGGAACGATTCACCCTGGACAAGAACATTTTATTTCCAACTTGATTCGTCAGAAAATTTTCTCCCAAATTGATCAGTCGCCTATCCCATCTAGTGAGTGTGGTCACGTAATTCTTTTTTTAGCCGAACACGAATGGCATGAAATCAGTCTGTTATTTTACCACTACGTTTTCAGGATCAATGGAATATACAGTTTTTATTTAGGGCAAAGTACGCCTATAGATTCTATTGAAAAATGCATAGAAAAATTCAAACCCAAAGCCTTGGTCACTTCTTTTATTACTGGTATTGAAGATAAAGAGCTGGAAAATTATTTTTTACCTATTACTGAAAAATATCCTGAAGTGGCGATTTATGCGGGTGGCATACAGATGAAAAACAGGTCAGAAAAACTAAATGAAATAATCCAACCTATTCAGAAGTATGAAGATTTAATGGGCTTGGTAAAAAGACTAAAATCAATTTAATTTATTTGATCATCAATCCTTTTTTGTTCAATTTTGGAATGGTTTGAAAATTCTTTTCAATAATTGTTTCAGCGAGAAACACGAATTTTTTATCGTACATCACGTCATTGACCCAAAAACTCACCCAGTATTCATTGCTCAATCCGAATAAATCTTCCATTATTGGTTCAACTTTAGCTGCTTCATTGGGCAATAATACTTCAATGCAATGGCGCAAAGTGGAGGTTTTTACTTTTTCCCCTGTATTGGCATTGTTGCCGTAACCAACACTGGTGATGATGATTCCCTCCATGATGTCTTCCCGATAATTGATGAGGTAAACATAATGTTGCAAGTGGTTGTCTTCATCCAACTCTGGAATTATAGCGACGGCAACATTTTCTACTTTAGGACCTAATAATTCTTCTCTCATTGTTTTATGAAATTGCCTCTATAAACAAACCTTCTTCTGTTTTTTCAATCGAAATCAAGTGATGTTTGCGAAGGTTTTTAAGACTGTTGTCCCACACCTTGTTGCTAAAATTTACTTGCTCTTTTAAATGATTCAAATCTATTTTACCGCTTGTTTTTAAAGCTTTTAAAACCGAAGTTTCGTTTTCATTTAGTTCAGGACCTTTTACTTCAAATTTCTCTGGGCGCATTTGCGGGAAGAAAAGTACCTCTTGGATGGATGAATTGTTGGTCAATAACATCACCAAACGGTCGATTCCAATACCCATTCCGGAAGTAGGTGGCATTCCATATTCCAATGAACGCAGGAAATCCTGATCGATAAACATGGCTTCGTCATCTCCTTTTTCAGAAAGTTTCATCTGTTCTTCAAAGCGCTCGCGTTGGTCGATAGGGTCATTTAATTCTGAGTAGGCATTGGCAATTTCTTTTCCATTCACCATCAATTCAAAACGCTCGGTCAACTCTGGATTTTCACGGTGTTTTTTGCACAGCGGCGACATTTCAATTGGGTAGTCGGTGATAAAAGTAGGCTGTATATAATTTCCTTCACATTTTTCACCAAAAATTTCGTCGATCAGCTTCCCTTTCCCCATACTTGGGTCCGTTGGAATATTCAGTTTGGCGCAAATACCGCGCAATTCTTCTTCGTTTTTCCCAGCTATATCAAATCCTGTAAAGTCGATAATGGATTGGCGCATGGTAACGCGTTTGAAAGGAGCTTTCAGCGAAATAGAGTTTTCACCCATTTGAATGTCTGTGCTTTGGCAAACATCTATTGCTACACGTTCCAACATTTGCTCGGTAAATTCCATCATCCAGTTGTAATCCTTGTAAGCCACATAGATTTCCATCACTGTAAATTCTGGGTTGTGCGTGCGGTCCATGCCTTCGTTTCTGAAATCTTTTGCAAATTCATACACCCCTTCAAAACCACCAACAATCAAACGTTTCAAGTACAATTCGTTGGCTACGCGCAAATACAAGGGAACGTCTAATGCGTTGTGGTGCGTCATAAACGGCCGAGCAGTTGCTCCACCAGGAATTGGCTGCAATATGGGTGTTTCCACTTCTAAGTAGCCTTTTTCATTAAAAAAGTTACGCATTGAAGTAATGGTTTTACTTCTCTTAATGAATGTTTCTTTCACCTTTTGATTCACCACCAAATCAACATATCGTTGACGATAGCGCAATTCGGGGTCAGTAAAAGCATCGTGCACTCTACCCTCCGCATCGGTTTTGGGCAAAGGCAAAGGCTTAAGCGCTTTACTGAGAAGTTTGAAAGAATCGACATGTACTGAAATTTCTCCGACTTGTGTTTTAAAAACACGGCCTTCAATTCCAATAAAATCGCCTAAATCGAGTAATTTTTTGAATACCTCGTTGTATAAAGTTTTGTCTTCACCTGGGCAAATTTCATCGCGGTTAAAATACGTTTGAATTCGACCTGTTGAATCCAAAATTTCGGCAAAAGAAGCCTTTCCCATCACACGTTGCGACATAATACGACCGGCGATGATTACCTTTTTGCCTTCTTCAAAATTCGTTTTAAGATCATGCGCATAATCTGACACGGGATATAAATCGGCTGGATATGGCTCTATGCCAAGCTGGCGCAATTTGTCAAGTGATTCGCGGCGTTGTATTTCGAGTGGAGAAAGTTCCATTTTAATCTAATTTTTTTTGAAGTTGCAAAGGTAAGTAAAAGATGATTCAAACTCAAGGGTTTGACATTGACGTTGACATTGATGTTGAATGTACGTGGAGATGGAAATATTTGGATTTTTAAGGTGTAGGATAATTGATGGCGACTTCAATTCTTTCATACACTTTACTTTGATTTTTTGCAAAGGGTGCAAACAAAAAGATGGGTTTTGCATCATGCCTTACAATTTTTCAATAAGAAGGTCAATTTTATTCTTCAAATTCTCTAAGTCAATGCATTGTGCTTGTATTCCTTTTTTTACTTTTATCTTTTTTTGTATTAAAATGAAAAGACTTTCACTGATCACCCTATTCGTATGGACTGCAATTTATGGATATAGTCAACAAACTGACTCAACAACACAGTCTGTACTAACCTTAAAACAACAGAAAAAAGCTTGGAAAAGAGGAGTTCCTGAAAAGACGATGGGTTTTACTTTTGCCTTTTATTCTTTAGTGTTGGAGCCCAAGTTTACCACTCCTTTTAGCGAAAGCCCTAGAGCGTTTGGAGTAAATCTTTCCTTAGCTCGAAATTACACCAATTATTTTTCGCCAAAAAACGCCATCTTTTTACGAATGAATTGGTTCCGTTTTGGCACATTAAGCGTAGCAGGCTATTTGGCCTTGTATGCCGGTTTGCCTTCCCCGGGTATAGGTTTCTTGCATAAAACATACAAGAAAGGAAGCGTTCAGTTTGGCGCTAATGTTGTTCATGGCATTGTCAAAGCCGGTTTTGAACCTGTGCATTACTCTGTGAGTTACTTGGTTGATTCTCGACTCACTTTCGATGCTTTTTCGTTAGGTTTAGAAGGGTATGTAATCCCGGGATATGCCAAAAATATCAATGGAAAAATTGAGAGAGTTGGATTAGAGAGGTATATTGGATTGGTGATAGGAGTGGCATTTTAGAAGAAATCAAGAGAGGACGACTTTTTA
This sequence comes from Bacteroidota bacterium, assembly GCA_018825925.1. Classification (GTDB taxonomy): domain Bacteria; phylum Bacteroidota; class Bacteroidia; order Flavobacteriales_D; family Crocinitomicaceae; genus UBA2040. The sequence continues at coordinate 7,061 of JAHKAT010000340.1, forward strand.
AGATGGGAAAGCAAAAGCAATGGATTGTTCTTGAAATCCCATAACCGTTTATAACGGTTACAATCTATTAAGATGCTGATTTACAGTTCTATTTTGTTTACTATTCTTGAACTTTCAAATTCAATTTATCAGTTTCATTGAACATTCTATCCGATACAATAACAAAAACCATTAATTTTCGTTCAACTCTCATAGCGTGAATTTATATTCGAACAAACAAAAATGGAAGGTCTTATTGATCTTGTTGGCACTGATTTTAGTGGGGATTTCATTATTCTATTCAAATACCATCGTTACGAAAGTTCACGAACGTGAAAAACAAAGAGCGACTCAATGGGCCGATGCTATTCAGAAAAAAGTAGAATTAGTAGAATTAACGGACAGTACTTTTTCAAGATTGCGTGATAAAGAGCGCGAAAAAATGACCCTCTGGATTGAGGCGACCAAAGAAGTTTCGCAGATGTCGAGCATGGTCGATTTCCAAAAGGATTATTCTTTTCCCTTGGAAATTATCAATCGAAACAAAGATATACCGGTAATTTTATTGGATGACTTGGGTCAAGTTTCGGGTTCGATTAATCTGGATTTTGACGAAAATGATTTGAAAAAAGCGAATCCTGGCAAATCGGACAAGCAACTCCTGCTACTTTTTGAAGATTCCCTGAAAAAAATGGCCAAAAAATGGTCGCTTGTGAATGAACCTTTTACGGTAGAGATTTACGATGATCTTTTTATGACCTACTATTATTCTGATTCCAAGGAAATTAGAAGGTTGGAAAAAGAAAGGGATTCATTGATCACTAGTTTTTCACGCGAACTTTTAAATAACGATGGTTTGATTCCAGTGATTTTAGTGGACGAAAAAACGCAAGAAATTATTGGTAGTAATATCGCTGAATACAATGAAAATGATTCGCTTCAACAAGAGTTGAAAAAGCGTTTCATGAACCAAAATGAACCGATAGAGATGACTTTTGGAAATTCGAAAAATTACTTGCTTTTCTACGAACAAAGTGATGAATTAACCCAATTGCAATACTTTCCAATCATCCAGTTCACCATCATTGGCCTTTTTGTATTGATCGGATACCTGATTTTTTCCACCTTTCGAAAAGCCGAGCAAAATCAGGTGTGGGCGGGTATGGCCAAGGAAACGGCGCATCAGTTGGGTACTCCACTTTCCTCATTGATGGCATGGATTGAGTTGCTGGATATGAACGAATCTAATTTGGAATATACTCTGGAAATGAGAAAAGACATCTTGCGTCTTGAAAAAGTAACGGATCGGTTTTCTAAAATTGGGTCTGAAGCCAAGTTGAATGATACAGACGTCGTAAAAACCGTGCAACAAATTATAGAATACCTGCGACCGAGAATTTCCAAGCAAGTGAAAATTGAATTTGATGTGGAAAACACATTTACGGCGCCGCACAATGGACCTTTGTTAGAATGGGTTGTAGAGAATATTGTGAAAAATGCGGTGGATGCTATGGAGGCAAAAGGTTGGTTAAAAGTGAGTATAAGTGAGCGACCAAAATTTTTGTACATCGATATTCAAGATTCAGGCAAAGGAATTTCCAATAAAAAATTAAAAACCGTTTTTCAACCGGGTTACTCTACTAAAAAGCGCGGTTGGGGCTTGGGACTTTCCTTGGTGAAACGGATCATCGTGGAATACCACAAAGGCAATGTGTTTGTACTTCGAAGTGAATTAAACAAAGGAACTACCTTTCGGATTTCTTTGCCAAGGGAATGATGTATCCTGATTCAAATTCTTGCTTTCTTCCTCTTGTTAGCGCGAGTATGCTGCTCGTGCTTTTCTATTTAAATTAAAAGAAAAATTCAACTTCCCATTCTATCTTTTCCAGTACCGTTTGGTCACATAGTAGCAGCGCAGCGAACCCAAAAATGCTTCTGTAACCAAGCCAGAATTTGAAATCCAGGTTTCGGAATAAAGGAATGTAGCGCCCTGCAATTTCCGGGGCGAAATTGAACCAACTAAAATATCAGCTGAGTTTTTCAGTAGACCTTAGATACTATAAAAATCAATATTTCGAATTCCTGCAAAAAACTTAAGCACACGATCTCCAACTTCAGGGACTTCAATATGAATAATGTAAATGCCCGAAGCAATTGGAATGGCTTGAAAATTATTCATATCCCAATCTTGGAAAGTAACGGCGTTGTCCTTTTTATAGGTTTTTATTAGTTTTCCATTGGTTGAATAAATTCGAATCATGCATTTCTCTGGTAAGTTTGTAATCTTCACACGAGTATCCAAACGATTGCGTTCGTATTGCGAATAGGCGTAATAAGGGTTGGGCACAATTTCAATTTTGGATAAAATCTCACTCAAAGCCTTCTTATTTCCAGTAGATGTCGCCAATTCATCCATATTCCAACTATACGATGGCCTCGCATTATTTTCTCCAGAGGCTGTAAAACTTCTGTACTCTTTAGAAACTCGAATTTTTATGAAAACCGAGCTTGCCAAGTTTTTCTGAAATGCTTGTCGAACAGGATAACCAACCCAAGCCAAGTTTGAATAGACATTTCGCGCCAAAGGAATACTACTTGGGTTCATTTCGTGGGTGACAAAGGCATCCTTTAAAGCGTTGTTGTTGACATTGTTGGGGTCGTAATATCCTAAGTCGTAACCAGAATTATATAAATTCAATGATTTTTGATGACTATTGAAGACGTAAATTGGTTGAACGCCGCCCATGACTGGGTTGCCCAAATTATCGACAATTCGATCGGATGGATTCCAAATCATATCTGCGCCTTGATCA
>JAHKAT010000341.1 GCA_018825925.1 Bacteroidota bacterium
ATTAGACCGACTATTTCTTCCTGCTAAAAAAGCCAATCTACCTGCTTCTACTGCCATTTTAAAAGCTAAAGCCATTTGCACCGGATTTGCATTGATGGCAATTGCGGTATTTACAAGCACTGCATCTGCTCCAAGCTCCATCGCTAAAGCAGCATCAGAAGGCGCTCCTATCCCAGCATCAATAACAACGGGCACAGTTGCTTGCTCAATGATGATTTCTAAAAAATCAATCGTTTTCAAACCTTTGTTTGATCCTATTGGAGACCCCAAAGGCATCACAGCCGCTGCTCCAGCATTTTCTGCATGTTTACATAAAACTGGGTCGGCGTGTAAATAAGGCAAAACTACAAACCCTTTTTTTGCCAACATTTCAATTGCCTTTAAAGATTCTATAGGGTCGGGCATTAAATATTTTGGTTCAGGATGTATCTCCAATTTTAACCAGTTGGTTTGAAATGCTTCTCGAGATAATTCAGCCGCAAAAACTGCTTCTTCAGCCGTTCTAACTCCCGAAGTGTTTGGAAGTAAATGAATATGAGGATGTTTCAGATGCTTCAGCAAATCGTCTTCTTTATCATTTGAAACCCTTTTGAGAGCCACAGTAATTAATTCACTACCACTGGCCAAAAGTGCATTTTCCATTAAAGAATTTGACCCAAATTTTCCAGTACCCGTGAACAATCTCGAAGAAAACCTTCTGTCTGCAATTTTTAAATCATCCATTCTTTTCCATTATTTGAACCGCGGATTTGATGGTTATTTCATCAAAGCCATTTTTGTGAAATAAACTTGAAACGGCAACACCGTACACTCCGCAAGCTTTTAATTCTTTTAAATCATCTAATTGTAATCCACCGATTGCAAACAAAGGCAAATCGATACTATGGCGGCCAAGATCATTGAGCCATTTTTTATATCCTTCAATACCTAAAACACTTTGAGTATCTAGCTTCGTACTACTATCTCTAAAGGGACCAACACCAATATAATCCAAGCTTGGAAGGTCATAAAGTTTCAAGTCTTCCCATTTATTCATTGAGCCACCCACAATATTTATTTCTTCTAAATCGGAAATCTGTACCGTATCCTTTTTGCCATAATGTAAACCATCCGCCTCACAGAACATAGCCACTTCTTGCCAATCATTAATCGTTAGAAGCATGCCTAAGGACTTCGTTTTTTTCCTTACTAAATCAGCGATTTCCATGATTGTCGCTTTAAAATGAAGGTCGGGGTGTTCTTTAATAAAATCTTCTTCTTTTATGCGTAGTTGAATCCATTTGATCCCACAAGAATTCAATTGATCAATCCAACTTAAGTTTGAAAAATCCTCATCGGGATGAGTAACATAGATAATATGTGGCAATTCTCTCATAAAAACGAAACTTTAAGGAATGCCCATGCATTTACTTTTTCCCTTCGCCGGCATTATCCGTATCAGGTAAAAAGGGTATTTCTCAGAATTGAAGTACGCGCTTCAAGACACCCCTAAAAGTTACTGCCACAAATTTAAGAAAGCTTATCGACAAAACTGCCAATTTCCTTCATATCATTTCCAAAGAAAATAGAATCAATTCCCCATTTAATTAATCTTGTTTGTAATTTTGTTTTTTTGTACTTTATCGTCATCATTTAAACTTCATATTTATTTTAATAAGGTAAAAAATGGCATTAACAAATAATGAAAGGTCTAAGAAAACTAACGACTCCAAAACCTTGTCCACAGACCTAGCAGATTATTTTTTCGATGAATTTAACATCCTTCATATAAAAGTAAAAGATGTCGAATTTACCGATGAAATAATTGAGGCCAATTACAATCTCGTTAGACAGTTTATTGGTGAAACTAAAGTCAAAATGTTCGTCGATAATACAGTTACAATTCCCTACGATAAAAAACAACGTTTGTCCTTTGAGCGTCAAACCGATGAGTTTTCTTTGGCCTTAGCTATCACTTCAAATTCGGTCATTGGAAATGCAATTTCTAATATTTTCATCGCAATGTCCAAGGTGAAAGTGCCGATGAAGCTTTTCAAGAAAGAAGCCAGTGCAATTGAATGGCTGCGCGAACATTAAAATCCAATTCTTTTTTCTCGAATTAAAAAATCACAGTCAATACTCTAACCTTAAGCAATAGAATTTCTCTTTTCTTTCTTACCTTTACACAACTTTAGGGGTGTTCACTTTTTGTGAACTGAGAAATACCCTTCGAACTTGATTTGGCTCGCACCAACGAAAGGAAAAGTTTTCGAACATCCCTGAAGTTTATTGAGAATTATGCAAATACGTTATAATGGCGAATGGATAACCTTGGACAATTCAGAATTGTCAAGTCTTTTAATTTCAAAAGGTTTGTTGGAAAAATCAGGTATTGCCGTCGCTATAAACAATCAAGTTATTCCTAAAAGTGAATGGGAAAGCACTCATTTACAAATAAATGATGAAATATTAATTATCACCGCAGCAGCTGGCGGATAGAACGAAAAAATATGAAAAAAGAAACGCTTCCAAACGAACAAAGTATCACGAGAACACCTTTTCCTGGTTCTAAAAAAATATACGTTCCCGGTCAATTGCACGACATTCAAGTCGCAATGCGTCAAATTGAATTAACGGATTCGCAAGCAGTTTTTTCAGAAGGAAATTTTTTGAAAGCAAAAAATCCAGCGGTTACTGTTTATGATACTTCCGGTCCTTACACGGATGTTAACATTGAAATTGATGTTAAGAAAGGAATTCCAAGATTGCGTCAAGAGTGGATTTTAAAGCGAGGAGATGTTGAAGAACTTTCTGAAATCAGTTCGGCCTATGGACAGGAAAGGTTACAAGATACAAATCTTGATGCACTGAGATTTACCCATTTAGCAAAGCCTTTACGCGCAAAGGCAGGAGCAAATGTTTCTCAATTGCATTATGCAAAAAAAGGCATCATCACTCCAGAAATGGAATACATAGCCATTCGTGAAAATCAGTTGATCGAAGAAATTATAGAAATTGCAAAACAACACCCTGGAGATAGCTTCGGCGCGAAAACTCCAAAAGGAAAAATCACCCCTGAATTTGTCCGTGATGAAATTGCTGCTGGTCGTGCGATCATTCCTAACAACATCAATCATCCAGAAAGTGAACCAATGATTATTGGTCGTAATTTTTTAGTGAAAATCAACGCGAACATTGGTAATTCAGCAGTTTCTTCTTCGATCGAAGAAGAGGTAGAAAAAGCAGTTTGGGCTTGTCGTTGGGGTGCTGACACCATTATGGACCTTTCCACGGGTAAAAACATTCACGAAACAAGAGAATGGATTCTTCGAAATTCTCCAGTTCCTATTGGAACCGTTCCCATTTACCAAGCTCTCGAAAAAGTAAATGGTAAAGCAGAAGATTTAACATGGGAAATTTTCAGAGATACTTTAATCGAACAGGCAGAACAAGGAGTTGATTATTTCACTATTCACGCCGGAGTATTGTTGCGTTATGTACCAATGACTGCAAAGCGAGTAACTGGAATTGTATCACGAGGTGGCTCGATTATGGCGAAATGGTGTTTGTCTCATCACAAAGAAAATTTCCTTTATACGCACTTTGAGGATATTTGCGAAATTATGAAAGCTTACGACGTTGCCTTTTCTTTGGGTGACGGTCTGCGTCCCGGTTCAATTGCCGACGCTAATGACGAAGCACAATTTGCTGAGCTAGAAACTCTTGGAGAGTTGACTAAAATAGCTTGGAAACACGACATTCAAGTAATGATTGAAGGCCCAGGTCACGTGCCTATGCATATGATTAAAGAGAACATGGACAAGCAATTGGCTGAATGTCATGAAGCACCTTTTTACACTCTTGGTCCATTAACTACAGACATCGCGCCGGGTTATGACCATATTACTTCGGGAATTGGCGCTGCTATGATCGGTTGGTTTGGATGTGCCATGCTTTGTTATGTAACTCCAAAAGAACACTTGGGATTACCAAACAAGAAAGACGTTAAAGACGGTGTGATTACCTATAAATTGGCGGCACACGCTGCTGATTTAGCGAAAGGTCACCCAGGAGCGCAGCACCGCGATAATGCATTAAGTAAGGCGCGATTTGAATTCCGTTGGGAAGATCAGTTTAATTTGTCGCTAGACCCAGACACAGCTAGAGAATATCACGATGAAACCTTGCCTTCAGACAATGCAAAAGTAGCTCATTTTTGCTCTATGTGTGGACCGCATTTTTGCTCTATGAAAATAACACAAGACGTAAGAGATTACGCCAAATCATTGGGTGTTTCTGAAGACAAAGCGATAGAAAAAGGAATGCAAGAAATGTCGCAAACCTTCAGTGATAAAGGCGGCGAAGTATATTTAGAACCGCACAAACTTAAATCATGATCGTATTAATTTCATCTGAAGAAAGCATTTCAAATGAAATTAAAATAGTTGAGAAAATATTAATTCAATTTCCTGAAGTTCTGTTTCATTTGCGAAAGCCTATGATGACAGAACTTCAAATGGAAAATTGGCTGAAAAATATTGATAAATCTCATTATAAGCGTATTAGCACTCACCAGCATCATCGAGCAGCAGAAAAATTAGGACTTACTTTACTGCATCAAAAAGAAATGATTCGAAATATTGAATTCTCTTCTGCGTTTAGTTCGACCTCCTTTCATCAAAAAAAGGAAGCAGAAAAAGAATACAAAACCTTCGACTATTTTTTCTGTTCACCTGTATTTCAGAGTATTTCAAAACCCAATTATGCATCGAGTGAACATTGGAACATTCAAAATTGTCCTGTCGATTTTAAAGAAAAAGCGGTCGCATTAGGAGGATTGGATTTATCCACAATTGCCAAAGCCAAGGAATTAGGTTTTCAAAATTTTGCCTTTTTAGGAGCCGTTTGGGAATCTGCTAATCCTTTCGATCAATTTTCATTAATCCATAAAACATGTCTAGAAAACGCCCAATCTGTCTAACAATCGCTGGCTTCGACCCAAGTGGAGGTGCGGGCATCCTTGCTGACATCAAGGTATTTGAGCAACATAAAACACTTGGATTTGCAGTTCAAACAGCCAATACCATTCAATCTGAAGATACATTTTTAAAAATTGAATGGGCGAATAAAAACTGGGTGCTTGATCAATTAGATCTATTGCTGAGCAAATATAAAATTCACTTTTTCAAAATAGGATTGATAGAAGATTTGGATATTTTAATATTGGTATTAAACAGATTGAATCAGTTGAATCATAAATCCACGGTAATTTGGGATCCTGTTATTAAGGCTTCTTCAGGTGGAAATTTTAATGATAACAGGTTTGATGATTTCCAACACACTTTTGAGAATTTGCACTTTTGGATAACGCCAAATTTGATTGAGTATGAACAATTTGTTTCAAAGTTAAGTCTTGAAAACACACATTTATACTTGAAAGGAGGGCACTCTATAGATCTTGGAGTTGATGTACTGCGATTCAATGGAAATGAAAAGCGATTTTTACCAAAAATTCAAACGAAGGCTACCAAACACGGAACAGGATGTGTTTTGTCGGCGGCACTGCTAGCTAATTTGGCGTTAGGTTTTAATGAGGTAAAGAGTTGTTTAAAAGCAAAACGATATGTAGAAAATTTAATTTCATCCAATTCTTCATTGTTGGGATATCATAAAAAATAGCTCTATAAATCTCAATATTTTGTTAATAAAACTTGGCTTTAAGACTCATGTCTAAACTTTTAACTTGATGCGTCAAGGCGCCCACTGAAATAAAATCGACACCTGTTTTAGCATAGGAGCGAATGGTTTCATTGGTAATTCCACCCGAAGCTTCCGTTTCGTATTCAGCAGGAATTTTTCTTAAAACTTCTGAAATTTTTGAGGGTGTAAAATTGTCTAGCATAATTCTATGAACTCCTCCTACTTTTAGAACCTCATCTAATTCTTCCTCATTTCTTACTTCAATCTCAATTTTTAGATCTAAATTATTTTTTAGCAAATAATCTTTGGTCCGCTCAATCGCCTTTTCAATTCCACCTGCATAGTCTATGTGATTGTCTTTTAGCATGATCATGTCATACAAAGCAAACCGATGATTCATTCCTCCTCCTATTCGAACGGCCCACTTTTCCATATAACGAACACCTGGAGTCGTTTTTCGGGTATCTAACACATTTGTTTTTGTTCCTTTAAGCAGCTGAACAAGCTGATTCGTTTCGGTGGCTATACCGCTCATACGTTGCATAAAATTCAACACCAATCTCTCCGTTGATAAGATAGACCGTGAGGAGCCAATTACTTCAAAGGCAATATCACCTGGTTGAACAGACGATCCATCGGCAATGAAAACTTCCATTTTCAATTCGCTATCAAACAAATGAAAAATTCGTTGTGCCAATTCCACACCAGCAATTATTCCAGAATCTTTAACGATTAGTTGAGCTTTTCCTTTCCCATTTTCAGGAACACAAGAAAGGGTGGAATAGTCGCCAGGACCAATATCTTCTTTGAGTGCGTTAAGAATAATTTCGTCTATCATGCTTCAAAAATACAAAGCAAAATCTATTCTATCTGAATCGTTTCAACTAAATAAGAAGTATTGAGTTTTTTAAAATGCAGTGTTACCCGAAATGTTTTATCCTTCACTTCGTAATTACCAATAGAAAACGAACCAGAATCTTGCGCTTTTCCCTTGAAAATAAAACTAAACTTTCCTTTCGGATATTTTTGAAAGAAATCCTTTATAACCAGTTTAGCTTGGGTTTGGGAGTAGGCACCTTCCTCTCCTAGTACTTTTAATAAGACTTTATCTTTGCAAAAAGTCATCACTTTTGTTGCATCATTCTCATTAAATGCTTTTTCCACTTCAGCATGAGGGATTTCTACTGA
>JAHKAT010000342.1 GCA_018825925.1 Bacteroidota bacterium
ATCCTTATATGCAGCATTTTTGTGGCAGGGTTTTCTTTGAACACGAATTTCCTTGTGACCCGAGTAATTTTGTTCATTTCCGAAAAAGAATTGGCGAAAAGGTATCGAAAAAATCTTTGCCTACAGCGTAAGAATGCACGATGCCAAGACGAACACCTCAAATTTTGTTTTGTCCGATACTACCGTTCAGGAGAATAATACCTCTTTTCCTACCGATGCAAAATTGTGCAAAAAAGTGATCGATTATTGCAACAAAATAGCCGGAAATGAAGGCATAAAACAAAGACAACGCTACACAAAAGTCAGCAAACAAATGGTGCGCAACACCTACAACGGAAAACATCCCAAGCGGGCAAAAGCGGCAAGGAAATCTCAAAGACAGCTCAAAACCATCGCCATGAGACTGATTCGTGAATTGCAACGGAATTTTAATGCAGAACAGCAAGAATTTTATAAAGATTTAATGACATTGTACACCAAGGTTGTCACACAAAAAAGAAACGATGCCGATAAAATTTACAGCATTCACAAGCCTTTTACCCGATGTATTGCCAAAGGAAAAGCGCATAGCCAGTATGAATTTAGGAATAAGGTAGGTTTGATAACCACCGCCAACAAAGGCAAGAAAATCATTCTCGGGATTAAAGCATTTTTGCAAACTCCTTACGATGGTCACACCATAGAACCACTTTTGGAACAGATGGAAACTGGTGGTCAAAAGCTCCCAAAAGAACTCCTTTACGATAGAGGTGGCAGAGGAAAATCAGAAATAAAGGGCGTGAAAATCTCCATCCCAAGCACTCCAAGAAAAAAAGACACTGCTTATCAAAAGCAGACAAAGCGCAAAAAATTTAGAACCAGAGCGGCAATAGAACCTATCATCGGACATTTAAAAACCGATTTTAGGCTGGCAAAAAATTACTTCATGGGAGAAACGGGACCACAAATCAATGCATTACTAGCTGCAACCGCTTGGAACATGAAGAAAATGATGGAACTACTGAAACAGAAAATTATTTTCTTATTTTATAAGATACAAATTATGCTGTTTTCTAATCCTGTTTTTAAAAATAAATTAAATAGTGGGTTTTGTTAAGGAACGACTAGATAATAATTATGGTGAATTTCTAAAAATTTCCGGGAATTTTCAAATATTGATTCTTCTCCAATCTTTCTTCCCCAAAATTTTTGACTGCCAGAAAAAAAGGGTCCAATTGATTTTTCAGATCCACATTTAGTACATTTTTCTTCGTCTTTTTTCAGAATTTCATCTCTTTTTATTATGTGTATTCGGATAACTGCACGTAGCCAAATAAAGACAATTTGTGACACTAACTTGTTAGATAGTTTTGATTCGTGTTCCTTGGTTAAAAATAGCCAATGCCATGAATATCATCAATTTTGTCCAATATTTTCCTGACGAGGAAAGCTGCGAAGTTTATCTAAAATCCTATCGTGAGAAGGCGGGAATCCGGTGCAAAACCTGTAAATCCGTTACCAAGCACTATTGGTTCAGCACAGGTAAGTTCTTTGAGTGTAGCTGCTGTAGACGCAGGAGTTCGCTCAAAAGTGGAACTGTGATGGAACGAAGTAAACTTTCACTTCATGTTTGGATGACTGCATTTATGCTTATGGCAGCTACCAAGAAGGGGTTTTCATGCCTTGAGTTTCAGCGTCAACTTGGATTGAGTCGGTATGATACCGCATTCAGGTTGATGCATAAGATTAGAGTAGTCATGGGTAAAAGAGATGCGCTTTATACGCTCACTGACATGGTGGAAATGGATGAAGCCTATGTAGGCATAGCAACTGACAAGAAAGTAAAAGAGAATTTAAAAAGAGGCAAAGGGAGTCAACGGAAGGCTTCAGTGGCTGTTTCAGCAGAATCAATCCCTTTGGAAGATCTGGAAACAGGGAAAACAAGTCGGTTTTGTGGTTATTACAAAATGGAGGTGCTTGGGAAAGTTGACGGCGAACATGCGGAGAAATTCATCAAAAAAAACACGAGCGGTGAGATTGTATTGTTTACCGACAAAAACACTGCATATGAGCACATTGAGGATATCGTTGAAACTCACTTTACGGTGATTTCTGGAAAGGAAAGTACTAATGATACCCTTCAGTGGGTACACAAAGCAATCAGTAACCTGAAACGAAAATTATTGGGAATAAATCACATGATCACCTATAAGTACCTCCAGAACTATCTCAATGAGTTTGTATACAAGATAAATCGAAGATATTTTGG
>JAHKAT010000343.1 GCA_018825925.1 Bacteroidota bacterium
ATTTTTGCACCAAATTGGTAAACTATGTCAAATAACTTATTAAAAGGAAAGAGAGGAATTATTTTCGGAGCACTTAATGATCAATCCATAGCATGGAAGGTGGCTGAAAGAGTTCATGAACAAGGAGCAACATTTGTTTTAACCAATGCACCAATCGCAATGAGAATGGGTGAAATCAATGGTTTGGCAGAAAAAACTGGAAGTCAAATTATTCCAGCCGATGCAACAAGCATTGAAGATTTGGAAAATTTGGTTTCTAAATCAATGGAAATTCTTGGAGGCAAGATTGACTTCGTTCTTCACTCCATTGGTATGTCTCCAAATGTTAGAAAAGGAAAACATTACGTTGAAAACGACTACAAGTTTTACTCACAAACAATGGATGTTTCTGCAATTTCTCTGCACAAAACACTTGCAACTTGTTATAAATTAGACGCTTTAAACGATTGGGGTTCAGTAGTAGCTCTTACGTATATTGCTGCTCAGAGAATATTCCCTGATTACAACGATATGGCAGACGCTAAGTCCTTGTTAGAATCAATTACTCGTTCATTTGGATACCATTACGGAATCAAAAAGAAGGTACGCATCAATACCATTTCGCAGTCTCCAACAGTAACCACGGCTGGACAAGGTATTAAAGGATTTACAGAATTCATCAATTTTGCAGAGCAAATGTCGCCACTTGGAAATGCATCAGCCGTAGCTTGTGCAGATTACTGTGTATCAATGTTCTCTGACTTAACGAGATATGTAACCATGCAGAATCTATTCCACGATGGAGGATTTAGCAATACAGGAGTTACTCAACAAGTAATTGAAAAATTCGGAGAATAAAATTTCAATTTAATTCAAAAACATAGTAAAACCGCAACACAAATTGTTGCGGTTTTTTGTTTTTTATATCTGGAAATCACCACTTAATTAGCGAATTGAAACATTTAAGGCTCATGTGCGTATCACTTTTAACATTTTGTAGCAACTTTTTAGAAGTTAAGACGTCTGTTTATTTGAAAAGTAATACTAGCCCCAGCATAATAATCTAACTCTTTAACATATTTGTGTTTCATCGCAGTATAATCATATTATTTTTTATCACCTTTTACAGTTTGAACTCGTTTTCACAGTGTTTGTCAGATGCTGGGCGCGATACTTCAATTTGTCAAGGAGGTTCAGTAGTAATAGGAGGAACTATAGCAGGTTCTGGCGCAATGCCCCTTCAATACAATTGGACACCTGCAGCAGGATTATCATGTGTCAATTGTCCCAATCCTACGGCCAACCCTTCTAGTGATGAGAACTATACACTAACCGTGACAGATAACAACGGTTGTACGGCGTCATCTTCTATAGATATTACCCTTTTTACTCCTTCACCAGCAAGTTTTACGTTCACAGGAAACAATAATTGCGCGAATATACCTGTGAACTTTACAAATACCACAGCTGGCAACGGACTGAGTTTTTCTTGGGATTTTGGGGACCCGAGTTCTGGTCAAAATAATTTTTCCTCACAAGAAAACCCATCTCACGTTTTTCAATGGACGGGCACTGGAATTCAGAATTTCACTGTAACACTTCAGGTGACGAGTCCTGGAGGTTGCACTCGAACGGTCCAACAGACAGTTTCTATAACGGGTTCTCCAGGCCCAGCCTTAATTGATCCAGAAGATAATTTTAGAAACTGTGATGGATCTAATTTCAATTTAACCGTGTACGACGCAACGGCTATTCCCAATCAACTGTTATATACGATTGTTTGGGGTGACGGATCTGCTAATTATACAAGTACCACGGCCCCTTCCGGAGGAGTTAGTCATTTGTATACCACACCTGCAGTTTTCGAATTGATGTATATTGTTCGAGCAACGAATGGCTGTGTTGACACGGTAAGATATAATGTTTCCAATATCACAAACCCCGCAATTGGAGCTGCTAATCCTGGAGGGTCTACTGGTTGTGGACCACTTACCTTGTGTTTTCCTTTGAGCAGTTATTCCTCCAATCATAGCACAACTCAATATATTGTCAATTTCGGCGATGGAACCCCTTTTGATACCTTAATGCATCCCCCACCATCAAGTGTTTGCCATACTTATGACTCTACTTCATGTGGCTCACCAGGTAATTTTTTCTCTTTTAGCATTCGCGCTATGAATAGCTGTGATGAATCAGAGGCAACAATTGCTCCAATTCGTGTCTTTATAGCGCCAATTCCTGATTTTGAAACGGATACGGGATGCGTCAACCAGCCTTTAACATTTCGAAATAATACCGTAACAGGTTTCAATAGTTCATGCAGTGGAAGCGCAGTCTTTAATTGGGATTTTGGCGATGGATCTACATTGACAACAACAAATCCAGGAAATGTTACCCACACTTATACTACAGCAGGAAGATATACGGTGAAATTAACAGCGACGAACAATTGCGCTAACGACGAAGCAGAGCAAGAAATATGTATTGAGGATACCCCAATACCAGATTTTTCGGCAAATCAAACAGAAGGTTGTGTTCCTTTCACAACAAGTTTGACCAATCTTTCTTCTATAGGTGTTTCATGTAACACGAGCACATTATGGACCGTCATGTTCAATGGAAGTCCATGTTTACCATCCGCCGGCCAATTTCAATTTGTTGGAGGTACCTCAGAAACATCTTTAAATCCACAAATTGAATTCTTAGACCAAGGTGAATATTCAGTATCCCTTGCGATGACGAATTCTTGTGGAGTTTTTGAAAAAGTTTTGGACTTTAAAGCACAATCTTTCCCACAACCTTCGCTATCTGCTTTTACGGATATTTGTGCTGGTGATAGTATTGAACCCGTTTCTACAAATTTAGACTGTTTAGCGCCAATTTCTTCTTTTGACTGGGTTTTCGCAGGTGGTACTCCCAATGCTTCAAATAATGAAATTCCAGGTTTTGTAAGTTATCCGAATGCTGGAAATTTTAGTGTTCAACTAAGTTTGACCAATGTTTGTGGGACTTCCACCATAACTTCCAGTTTGAGAGTGAATCCAACGCCTCCAATTTTAAATCCGGAGGTAATGAGTCCGCTTTGTGAAAATGATACTGCTTATTTCACAAGTGACTTGGCTACAGGCGCTGTTTACAATTGGACCGGTCCTGGAGGGTTTACCAATGGCAATCAAAATTTTGACATCAAATTATTGAAACCTTCAGATGCTGGATGGTATTATCTCTATGGAACGTTAGGATTGTGTCAAGGACCAATGGACAGTATTGAATTACAAATTAATCAAGCGCCTCCATTAACCGCCACATCAAATGTTTATACAATTTGCTACGGTGATACGGTCACTTTGTCGGTGATTGGTGCGACTTCCTATACTTGGTCGCCCTCAGACAGTCTAAGTTCAACAACAGGTTCCTCTGTTTTTGCCTTTCCTTCAACCACCACAAATTTTATAGTTTTTGGTTCTGATGGCGTTTGCACAGGAATTGATACCGTTCAAATAGTGGTCAATTCTTTGCCAGTTATTGATGTTGGTCCTGATACTACGATTTGCAATCAACCCATTGCAGTGCAATTTAACGCAAGTCCTTCAGGAGGAGTTTGGTCGGGGCAAAATATAGATGCTTCTGGCTCATTTACTCCAAATGGTGCAGGTAATTTTCAAATTACATATACCGTAATTGACGAAAATACTTGTATTGATTCAGCGGAACGAATAGTAAATGTTATCGAAGTAATTGACGCAATTGCTGGCCCAGATACAAACGCTTGTTTTAATGACAATGCGATTCAATTAACGGGTTCACCTGCTAATGGTTTCTGGACTGGAATCCGTGTTAGCTCATCTGGTTTGTTTACCCCTGATACGATGGGTGTTTTCACCCTAACTTACGCCGTGGGAAGTGGTAGTTGCTATACAGAAGATAGCCTAGAGTTTAATGTTAAATCCTTGCCAAATGTAGTGGCAGGAAACGACACCGTGGTTTGTATAGACGAACCGCCATTTCAATTAATTGGGATACCTAATAATGGCCTTTGGTCTGGAACTGGAGTAGCAAATACCAATGGACAATACAATCCACAATTAGCAGGTCAAGGAGATCATGTGGTAAGTATAAGTTTTACGGAGGCCACCACAGGGTGTGCTGCTAAAGACAGTCTAAATGTGAGGGTCAATCCATTGCCTTTAGTAAATGCAGGACCAGATACTACTGTATGCAACCAACCAATTTCCGTTCAATTGAGCGGTTTGCCAGTTGGCGGTTCATGGACTGGGCCGAATGTGAATGCGAATGGTGAATTTATTCCTAATGGTACTGGAACATTCAAATTGTACTATGCATATACGGCCGGTACTAATTGTTTTAATTTGGATTCAATGTTAATCACAGTGAGTGATCCTGTTCCTTCTGATGCTGGTGTTGATTTAGAAATTTGCATGAATGAACCGGACTTTCAACTATCAGGATCCCCAGCTAATGGAGTTTGGGATGGTAGTTATGTTACTCCTCAAGGTGTTTTTTCACCAATTCAAGCTGGAACTTTTTCAATATCTATCTCAAATGGAGTTGGGAATTGCCTCACCTCTGATACTATGCTTTTTGTAGTGCATGACCTACCAACAGTAGATGCGGGTATGGATCAAACTTTTTGTTGGAATGACGAAGCCGTTCAATTCAATGCTACGCCGGTTTCAGGGGAATGGAGTGGAGCTGGAATAACAGATATAAATGCAGGAAACTTTGTTCCAAATGTGGCAGGGAATGGGTCTCATTTTATACAATATTCCTACATTGACCCAACCACCAACTGCCAAAACAACGACACATTAATTGCTTTGGTGAATGCTCTTCCTATATCGGATTTTGATTATGATTCGATCACTTGTATCGGCGAAATAGAAACCTATTCTAATTTAAGCACTAATACCTCTTCTTCAACATGGTTCTTTGGCGATGGTTCAACAAGCAATCAAACCTCCCCTAATCATAGTTATACTAGTTCTGGTTTTTATTCCATTCAGTTGATTGCTGAATCGGGTCAAGGTTGCCTGGATACAATTGCTAAAACAATTGAAGTGCGCGTTCCGCCAGTTGTCGATTTTACACTTTCGCCAGACTCGGCATGTGCACCAGTTGAAGTGGCCTTTACTAATAATTCAAGTGGCATTGAAGTTGATTTTTTATGGCAGTTTGGTAATGGCAATACCTCAACGGTGCGAAACCCGGCCAATGAGTTTTACCAACAAGGATTTAAAAACGATTCTTTGTACAAAATTTATTTGTCTGTATCTAATATCTGTGGGGTTCGAACTGACAGTGCAACGGTTAGAGCTATGCCGAAACCAGTAGCTATATTTGCTCCTGAAAACGACGTGACTTGCGATCAGTTTCCTTTGGCTTTTGTGAACAATAGTTATGGTTTTCCGGATACGTTTGACTGGGATTTTGGCAATGGGAACTTTTCAACCAGTAGCGATTCTACCTTCACCCATTCCTTTGATGGAAATCCAAATACTGACACTACTCATACCATACGATTAATTGTAAGTAATGAATGTGGAAAAGACACAGCATTCCATACGATACGAATTTACCCAAGCAAGGTAAACGCATTTTTTAATACGAATGTACGTGAAGGGTGCGCCCCACTTACAGTACAATTTTCAAATTTTTCTCAAGGTCAATCTTTTTCTTCTTGGGATTTTGGAGATGGCAATGTAAGTAATTCATATAACGTTACGCATACCTTTACAAATCCTGGCCAATACGAGGTTCGTTTGTTTGCCAATAATAACTGTGACTATGACACTACGTCTATAATAATTACGGTCAATCCAGATCCTTTGATGGATTTTGCATTTTCCCCTGATTCAGTTTGTCCCAACGAAACATTTCGATTCACCAATCTTTCGACTTTTGCAAATTCTTATCAATGGAAATTTGGCGATGGTGATTCTTCGTCACTAACTCACCCCAGTCATGCTTTTCAATCGACAGGTTGGTATGACGTTACCTTGAAGGGTTTCAGTACGCAATATCAGTGCAGCACTAGTGTAACAAAAAAAGTACGCGTAAAACAAGGGCCGGCTGCCGATTTTGAGTTGAACCCTCCCTTTGGATGTGCGCCTTTGTCGGTGCAATTCAATAATAGATCCTTGAGAGCGCAATTCATTCAGTGGGATTTTGGAAATGGGAATACAGGAAATGGTCAAACTTCGAATCAAGTTTATGATAGTTTGGGTATTTATTTAATCACTTTAATAGCCCATAATGGAAATGGATGTAAAGATACAGTGCACAAAACGGTTAGTGTGTACGAAAGCCCAAAAGTAAACTTTACCTCCTCTATTTCAAACCAATGTGTTACGCCATTTGTAGCTCAGTTCAATAATCAATCAACGGGTGCGATTAATTATAATTGGTCATTTGGGGATGGACAAACAAGCAGTTCCACCAATACTTCTCATGCCTATCCAGGCAAAGGCCCATATACTGTGACTTTAATTGGTGAAAATCTTCAAGGGTGTAGAGATACCTTATCGGGATTTGTGCAGGCATACACTCCAGCACAAGGAAGTATGGCGGTAAATACGGATACGGCTTGTTCAAATGTTCCAATAATATTTACAGCCTCCAATCAATTTACCGATTCTATTTTGTGGGTATTTGGAAATGGAATGGTCTCAAGTCAAAATCCATTTGTACATACCTTCGAAGAAGGAGGAGTTTATGATGTACAACTGATTAGTTATGGACAAGGCGGGTGCAATGACACCGTAAACAATTCTGGAAAACCTATTGTAATTATTGACCCTATTGCTGATTTCGATTACATCGATAAGCAAATAGACGGAGTTTCCAATGGCACTGTTTCGTTTATTAATTTATCTGAATTTGCTGATAAGTTTCAATGGGATTTTGGCAATGGAAAAACGAGCACTGACATCAATCCAATTACAAATTATACTAAAGTTGGAGATTATGAAATCACTTTAATTGCTTACGCCGATCAAGGTTGTTCTGACACAGTGAGAAAAGTTATTGGCGTGAATCCATATTATGGTTTGTTTATACCAAATGCGTTGAACCCTGAAAATATTAATTACGAATTGAGAAATTTTTCACCAAAGGGGGTAGGGATGGCAGAGTTTGAATTGTGGATTTTTGATGACTGGGGAAATAAAATTTGGTATACAAATGTTCTGGATAGCGATGGAAGACCAGTAGAATCTTGGAATGGTAAACATATGG
>JAHKAT010000344.1 GCA_018825925.1 Bacteroidota bacterium
AAGTATGATCAATTTTGTTTTGAATCCTGAAAGTAACCAACTGATTATGGGTGCTATAATATCCGCTTTTCTTGGTAGTTATTTTGGGAAAAAACTTTTAAATAAAACTACCTTACTAGGTGTTCAAAAAACAGTTGGTGTGCTTTTACTTTTAATGGGTAGTTTATTAATAATTGGGATTATTTAAAGCACTCTGGCGACCATTATTCCGTCTCTAATTGGTAACAGTACGTTTTCAACTCTTGCGTCGTCGTGTATCATTTGGTTGAAATCTATAATGGATTCGGTCGAACTATCTTTGTCTCTTATCGGTTCGATTACTTTTCCCGACCAAAGGACATTATCGCCAACAATTAAACCACCTTTTTTCATTTTCGGAAGCACTAATTCGTAATAAAGTGGATAATTTTCTTTGTCGGCATCTATAAATACTAAGTCGATGTCATTTTCGAGAGAGGGCAAAATATCTGCGGCTTGACCTATTTTAATTTCCATTTGTGGACCATACGGAGAGGAATCAAAGTAGTTTCTCACTTTTTGCTCCAACTCTTCATTGATGTCAATGGTGATTAGTTTTCCATTTTTTTGCAAACCTTCCGCCAAACAAAGAGCACTGTAACCGGTGTAGGTACCAATTTCAACAATATAATTGGGTTGAAAAATCTTGGAGATTAAGCTCAAAAAACGACCTTGCAAATGGCCACTTAACATTCTGGGTTGTAACACTTCAAGATGTGTTTCCCGGTTTATTTGTCGCAATAAATCACTTTCGCTCGTCGTGTGGTTCTCAGTATACTCTAGTATTTTTTCGTCGATAAACTCCATGTCTTTTGCCTTTTTTGAAGATTTAAAGATAGATAAAACCAATGATTACCTTTGTCTAAAGAAACGAGAATTGAAAACAACAAGCAAAGAAGGATATTTTGGAATCGGTGTGTTTCGAGGTAAAACAGAACACAATATCGGAACACTATGGCGCTCGGCGTACATTTTGGGCGCTTCTTATATTTTTACGGTTGAAGGGAAATACAAAAAACAATCCTCTGATGTCGTAAAGGCTTGGTCGCGAATACCCTTGTTCAACTACGACACTTTCAACGAATTACTAAAAAACATTCCCCACGATTGCCGTTTGGTAGGAGTTGAAATTTGCGACGAAGCCACTGAATTGGCCGATTTCGAGCATCCACAAAGAGCAATTTATTTATTGGGTTCTGAAGATTTTGGTCTACCAACAGAGGTTCGCGAAAAGTGTCATTTTTTAATCAAACTAAAAGGAAACACCAGCATGAACGTTGGCGTGACGGGTAGCGTGGTCATTTATGATCGCATCACCAAAATCCCCACAAGTTTACCAGATTATCATCGTGCAGAGTGAGGTTGTGCGCTGATGAAAGTTCAATTTTGGACGTAATTTTATAATGCCCTCCCCCTTAATCCCCCTCCAAAGGGGGAAAATTAATGAACCTGTTTTTTCCTATGCTGTAAATGAAAATTTCACTATTTGTTGTTGTAATCGTAACGCAAAGTGTTTCCCGAACTCCATTTTGGATGAGCACCGAAAACTTTTTTTT
Source organism: Bacteroidota bacterium (assembly GCA_018825925.1). Lineage (GTDB taxonomy): Bacteria > Bacteroidota > Bacteroidia > Flavobacteriales_D > Crocinitomicaceae > UBA2040. The sequence goes on from JAHKAT010000344.1 coordinate 1,575, forward strand.
CTCAGGTACTTAGCAATTTTGAAATCCCCCTTTGTAGGAGGACTATGGGGGGAGGGGAAATTCAGAAAAAATTCGAATTCGTTTGTTCCTCGCACGAACAAAAATAGAGTAAGATAAGAATGCTGAATAATCCTCTCATGTTGACTAAAATAGGAACTAACAACCAGCGATAAAAGGCTATAGGCTAATTACATTCCCGGCATTCCGCCCATTCCCTTCATCTTCTTCATCATGCCCATCATATTCTTTGGGTTGGACATCATTTTCATCATCTTTTTAGTGTCTTCAAACTGTTTTAGTAATTTGTTCACCTCCACCACATTGCTTCCAGCTCCAGCGGCAATTCTATTTTTTCGAGCCACGTTAATAATTGATGGGGTTTGGCGTTCTTTTGGAGTCATGGAAAAGATGATCGCTTCGATATGTTTGAAAGCATCATCGTCTACATCGACATCCTTCATTGCTTTGCCAACACCTGGTATCATTCCCATCAAGTCTTTCATGTTCCCCATCTTCTTCACTTGCTGAATTTGGCTTAAGAAATCATTGAAATCGAATTGATCCTTTTGTATTTTTCGTTGTAGTTTTTTCGCCTCTTCCTCATTGAACTGCTCTTGAGCTCTCTCAACCAAGGAAACAACATCTCCCTTTCCAAGGATACGATCGGCCATACGCGCTGGATAAAACACATCCAATGCATCCATTTTCTCACCTGTACCAACAAACTTAATGGGTTTATTGACAACAGCTTTAATGGTCAAGGCAGCACCACCTCTGGTATCACCATCCAATTTCGTTAAAACAACACCATCAAATTGAATCTTTTCGTTGAATGCTTTTGCGGTGTTTACGGCATCTTGCCCTGTCATAGCATCTACGACAAACAAAGTCTCTGTGGGCTGAATCGCTTTTTTAACAGCAGCGATTTCATCCATCATCTTTTCGTCTATGGCCAATCGACCTGCTGTATCGACGATAACCACCTGATGTCCTTTTGCCTTGGCATGAGCAATGGCCGCTTGTGCGATAAGGACTGGGTTTTTTTCTTCTTTATTAGAGAAAACCTCGATATCCAATTGTTCGCCTAAAACATGTAATTGGTCGATAGCTGCTGGACGATAAACATCACAAGCCACCAACAAAGGTTTTTTACCTTTTTTCGTTTTTAAGTAATTGGCTAATTTACCAGAGAAAGTGGTTTTACCAGAACCTTGCAAACCAGACATCAAAATAATCGCAGGATTTCCTTTGATATTGATTTCTGTTTCGTTTCCGCCCATCAATTCAATCAATTCTTCATGACAAATTTTGATCATCAATTGACTTGGCGAAACTGCATTCAATACATTTCTACCTAAAGCTTTTTCTTTTACTGTTGTCGTAAAGTCTTTGGCAGTCTTAAAGTTAACATCCGCGTCTAGCAATGCACGGCGAACCTCCTTTAACG
>JAHKAT010000345.1 GCA_018825925.1 Bacteroidota bacterium
CGGTCAAATGTTTTAGCAAAACGCCATTGCTTTCAACAGAGGCAGATTGTATGTAATTTATTTGTGGTGGACCACTTGTATTTACTTGAACGCTAATTTTATTTGAAAAAACCGAGAAATTGACTCCTTTAAATGCACGTATGACAAAATCATAAATTCCAGAGGATTGGAATTGAACTGCAAAAGAGGGTGAAGAAGCGATTCCTCGAGACACCCAATTGTTTTGATCATCGGTTGCAAAAACTTCATATTGCATTGGGCCTGAAACACCGTCATAAGTGCTCCAAGTAAGCGATACGGACCCAGCACAAGCATTAAATTGACCCTGTAAAAAGATACTTGTATGAACATTGGCCTTAGCGGAGGTTTGGTAGGTGGGCGGCAAGGTTTGTGTGAAACAACTATCGAAAGCAGCAACAGAGTAGGTTAAGGATCCCATAGAGGTGTTTTCAACATAACTATAAAATGAATTATTTACTCCCCAAACGGTGTCAATTTCAACTAAAAAACCAGCTACATCCTTTTTATAAATCACATACCCATAGGTGTCCTTTTGCTCATTGGTATTCCAATCAATTTGTACTTCACCGGTTAATGTATCCACACTTACGGACTGAATTTTAGGAATGTTTGGTGTGATTTTGTCTTCAAAAAAATCACCAACAACGTTGGACAGAGAATTGCATCCATAGCCTGGGTAAACGATTCTGTAATTAAGAAAAGCAGTGCAAATATCAATAGTGTCTTTGTAAAAGCTTACAGAATTATTAAGGGAGTCAATTCTGGTCCAGTTACCTGTTGGAAACTCTCGTTCAATGTAAACTAGATTTGAAAAAGGATTTGAAATATTGTTCGTTGGAGTGTTCCAGTTTAATAAGGCAGTTCCATCGCTGGGGTTGTTAATGTTTAATCTAATGTTTTGATATATAACTCCTGTAGAAGATCCAGTAGCATCAACGATTTTAATAAAATAGTTGCGAATATTGGAGACATTAGTATGTAGATATGTATCGGTTGAAATAGTATTAATACTGGCAATTAAGCCATCTTCAACGCTGCTTATTTCATAACGAACAAACTGATTTCCAGGATCTGAAACAGGTTCCCAGTTTAGTTGAATATCGTTTCCAACCGTTTGAATACATCGCCAAATTGGTGCAGGAAGAGTTTGAGAAACCACGGAAAAGGAAAGGAAGTACAAAAGCAGTGTAGCTATTTTTCCCAATCTTAAATTCCTATTCATAAACATTAAACGACGAAACTTCATCTATAGTATAAACGAGTGCTATTAAGAAAAGTTGCTGATATTCTTTAAGAAAAATTGAATTTTTAAGTTGGTCGATCAAAAGATAAATTTCCAGTTGTTTTAAAACCCTCAACTTTCATTTTAAATTTTGAATCATCAACCATTTATGAATATTTACCCTGCACTCACAATTGAAAAATCTTTCCAATTCAAATAAGTTTTTGCCAATTCTTGAATTCTTTTAGGTTCAATTTCTTGAATGCGCTCAATAAACTCATTGTAGAAGGTTAAATCACAATTTTGCTCCTCCACATTTAGGTATAAATCAAGCATGGAGTATGGACCGTCTGCACTTTTTAGTAATTGCCCCAATAAATAATTTCGCACCAAGTCTAATTCTTCAATTGGCACTAATTCGTTTTGTAATCGATCGATTTCTTTTTTGATTTCATTGAGTGCATTTTGACGATTTTCCTTACCAACTTCTGTTGCAATTAGGAAATATCCAAAATTATGAAACTCAGAGGTCATGGCTCCAATTCCGTAAGTATACCCTTTGTCTTCGCGCAAATTAGTCATCAAACGACTTCCAAAATAGTCTCCTAAAAGGGTGTTTAAAATTTGAAAATCAATAAAATCAGGATGATTTTTATTAAACATTATTCGACCAACGCGAAGTGTTGTTTGCAGAGCATCTTCTTTTTCTATATGAAATTCGCCTGTTTCATTACTTGCACTTTCCTCAAATTTAGGGGATTGGTCAATAGCCCATGTTCCGAAAGTATCGATCACTTCATCTGTAAAATCCGGATGAAAATTACCGACTAAGGTTACTTTCGTAAGTCCGTTCAAATAGTATTTCTGAAAAAAGCGTTTTAATTCTTGAGGAGTAACATCCTCATAAGTACTTTCATCGATTGTTCGACTATAAAATTCACTTGAGGCAAACAATTTTTCTTGAAAACCTCTTTGTGCCAGATAACTGGTCTTTTTTAAATTGACTAGATATTTTTGTTTACGGGAAGCAATGAGTTCAATAACCTCGTCTTCGTGAAAAGCCAGTCCAGCGATAGCATCTTTCAAAACACGAATCAGCGCAGGAAAGTTCTCACGTAAACCATAAAGTGAAAATACAGCTCCTTCATTGGTAATCCCCGATTCATGAAACCCGCCCAATAAATCCAATTGATGGTTGATTTCAGTGCTAGTCTTATCACTTGTGCCAGAAAGTAAAAGGCCATTAACAAAAGAAGCGATTCCAATTTTTCCTCGGATGCTCCCGGCATTGAAATACAAATCCAAACGGGCTGTTTCATTCGGTACTTCCCGCATCCAATATAGCTTTACCGCTTCATTGATGTCGAAAACATGAGGTTTAACAAACTCTATCGACTTTATGTTTTGCGTTTCTGGCGCCTTGGTTCGATTTAAAGTCATAGTTCTGATTTTACTTTAAGTAAGGAGCAATTTTCTTTGTTTAAAATTAATGAAGCCATAGTTTCGATGTCTTTGGCGGTTATCAATGAATAAAGTCCAAGCTCCTCATTTATACCATTGGCATCTCCCAAAAGCTCAAAATTGCACAAATTCATAGCTCGATTCAATAAGCCTTGTTCTTGAAATTCTTTACTAGTCCTAATTTTATTGAGCAACTTGGTCATTTCTTCCTCACTCATTTTTTCAGCTTTTATTTCCTCAATAGTTTTCCAAAATTCCTTTTCGAATTCCTCGAAATCTACATTTTCAGATAATTTCCCTGAAACAATTAACAATCCATCATCAATACTTCCTGTAATATAGGCTGAAATGTCGGAGACTAATTTTAGTTCCTTTTTTAAACGGATATAAAACAAGGAGGATTTTTCACGCCCCATGGCATCCGATAAAACATCGGTAATATAAAACGCTGGATCCCTTCTTTCCTGCATTTTGAATGCAAAGTAAAAAGCATTTACAGGTACATTTCTTCTAATCTCTAGAACTCTATATTCGCTTTGAACAGGTTCTTTTGGCAAAATGCGAGCTGGTTTTAAACTTGTCGGAATATCGCCATAATATTTTTCAACCTGTTCTTTAATTTTTTCTTGATCAAAATTGCCTGCAATACATAAAATTGCATTGGCGGGACCATAATGCTTCTCAAAAAAAGCTCTAACGTCCTTCATCGTAGCCTGTTCGATATGCTCCAATTCTTTTCCAATGGTCGCCCATTTGTATGGATGAACACGATAAGCCAGAGGTCGGAGTTGCAACCAAACATCTCCATAAGGTTGATTCAAATAACGCTGCTTAAATTCTTCTATAACTACTTGTCGTTGAATTTCTAAGCTTTTATCGGTAAAGGCTAACGAGAGCATTCGATCACTTTCCAGCCAAAGAGCAGTTTCGATATTTTCTTTCGGAAGAATGTCGTAATAATTCGTTATATCGTTGGAAGTAAAGGCATTGCTTTCCCCGCCTGCGTTTTGCAGAGGTCCATCAAAATCAGGTATATTCACAGAACCACCAAACATCAAATGTTCGAAAAGGTGCGCAAATCCTGTTTTTTCTTCTGATTCATCGCGTGCCCCTACGTCGTACAACGTGTTTACAACAACCATTGGAGTGCTTTGATCGTGGTGTAAAAGAACAGTAAGGCCGTTTTTTAGTACGAATTTTTCAAATTGAATCATGCGAATGAGTATTTAGCAGCTGAAAATTCTTTGAGCGCATGCTGATATTCGGTCATTATTTCATCCACCACATTTGCGGCAGGAATTACCGAATGAATAAGGCCAGAAATTTGACCAATTTCTAATTCACCATCTTCCATGTCGCCCTCAAACATGCCTTTTTTGGCTCTTCCTCGACCTAATAAATCATTTAGTTCTTCCACACTTGCACCTTGGGCATAAGCGTTTTGTACCTGATGGAAAAATTTGTTTTTCATCAAGCGAACTGGGGTTAGTTCTTTCAAAGTCAAAAGTGTTGCTCCTTCTTGCGCATCAACAACTGCCTTTTTAAAATTATCGTGTGCGCTTGATTCTGGGGTGGTTACAAATCGAGAGCCTATTTGTACGGCATCAGCACCCAAAACCATAGCAGCCAACATTCCGCGACCTGTTCCTATTCCTCCTGCTGCAATTATCGGAATAGAAACAGCTTGCTTCACCATTGGGATTAGACAAAAAGTGGTTGTTTCGTCTTTCCCGTTGTGTCCCCCAGCTTCAAAACCTTCTGCAACGATAGCATCACAACCAGCCTGTTCTGCCTTTTGAGCAAACTTCACACTGGCCGTAACATGCACGACAATTATTCCATGAGACTTTAATTTTTCAGTCCATGTTTTTGGATTTCCAGCCGAGGTAAAAACGATAGGAACTTTTAACTCAATGATGGTCTCAACATGCTTTTCTATATCTGGATAAAGCAAAGGTAAATTGACGGCAAATGGTTTGTTGGTGGCTTGTTTACATTTCAAAATGTGTTCTCTTAAAACCTCTGGATACATTGATCCTGATCCAATTATTCCCAGTCCTCCTGCATTTGAAACGGCAGAAGCTAACTCCCAACCTGAACACCAAATCATTCCTGCTTGGATTAAAGGGATTTGTATATTGAAAAGTTGTGTAATTCTGTTTTTCATGATTTAATTTAGTCCTTGCGAAAATACGAGTTTTCATCCGTTCCAAGGAATGGCTTGAACCAAAAGTGAAATCATTTCGTTTTAATTACAGGATTCTGTAACTTTAGCCTTAACAATGTTAGCAAAAATATTAATTCTCCTTTTCCTGTTCAGTATTGGCTTTGCTGTTGCTCAAGAACGAAATTACTCGGTCGACATTCATCATACGCTAATTGAAAACAAAGGCCAATGGCCAAATGGGGTGCTATTTCAATCAAAACTACAAGGGGGTAATTTATGGGTAGAAGAGGGTCGGTTCTTGTACCATTTAGTCGATAACTCAGGTCACAATCATGCTGTAGAACATGAATTGGATTTAAAAGAAGAAAGTATAAAATTTCGCGAGACATACGTGTCTGTAGAGTTTTTAAATGGCAACAAAAAAGCACGAATAATAAAGGAGGATGAATCTTCCAACTATTATTCCTATTTCCTTGGAAATGATTCTACAAAATGGGCAAGTGAAGTACGTGGTTATCAAAAAGTGATTCGAAAAGAATTTTACAGAAATATCGACTTTCAATTGGTGCAAGAAGCAAATCGATTGAAATATGAGTTTATCGTCAAACCAGGGGGTGATTTTCGAGAAGTTATATTGGAATACAAAGGGGTAGAAGGCTTAAAAATCGACAAAAAAGGGAACCTTGTTGCAAGTACTCAGTTGGGACAAATTATTGAAGAAAAACCCTATGCTTACCAGATTGTAAATGGAAAATTTAAAGAAATTTCCTGTCAATATGTGATTGATAAAAATCAAGTGAGTTTTTCTTTAGGACGTTTTGATGAGTCTTTAGATTTGATTATTGATCCACTTTTAATTTTCGCTACTTATAATGGAGCTGTTTCAGATAATTTTGGGATGACAGCAACTTATGGTTACGATGGAACGGCTTATTCTGGAGGTACAGTGTTCGGGAATAACTACCCCAAACCCGACCCCATGGCGGTGGATTTTTCTCCGATTACGGTTGGCAATACAAATTACCAATGTACGGATGTGTTTATTTCAAAATATAGTCCGGACGGTTCCCAAATGCTTTGGAGTGCTTTTTTGGGTGGTGGAAATAACAATTCGGGTACAGAAACTGTGCATAGTTTGATCTGCGATAGCAACAATGTTCTTTATTTGTTTGGTGCTACAAGTTCGCAAGATTTTCCTGTGACTTCCAATGCATTTCAATCAACTTTTAATGGAGGTGTACCAATCAACTTTGCTTCCAACGGGTCTTCTTTTTCAACTGGAACGGATTTGTATGTTTCTAAAATCAGCGAAAATGGGCATAATTTACTTTCTTCTACCTATATCGGCGGGTCTGGAAATGATGGGTTGAATTATAACGAAAATCAAAATTCACGAGATAGCTTAATGTTCAATTACGGCGACTGGTTTCGTGGTGAGATTATGTTGGGTCCGCAGCGTGAGGTGATTGTAGGGTCATGTACTCGATCGAAAAACTTTCCAACGCTCAATGCTTATAAAGATACACTCGATGGTTTACAAGATGGGATCGTTTTCTCTTTAAGAAATGACCTTTCGGTATTGAACTTTTCAACGTATTTTGGAGGAACCAAAAAGGATGTTATTCATTCTATTAAAGTAGATTCAGCGCTAAACATTGTATTTGCTGGTGGAACTAGCTCCAACGATTTACCAGGAACAATAGGACACTTTCAAACTACTTATGGAGGTGGTAAAGCAGATGGATTTATCTCAAAATTCAGCTTTGATGGTACAATTTTATTGGGTACTACTTATTTCGGATTTTTAGATTACGATCAAATATATTTTGTTGAAATCGATAGAAACAATAAAGTTTTTGTGACCGGACAGGGAACGTCAGGTACTTTGCCCATCGTAAATTCGCCTTTCTTTGTAGATAATAGTGCGATGTTTATCTTGAAGTTTGATGAAAACTTAACGGTGTTAGAACGAGCAACGACCTTTGGAAAGCAGAATAGTAATCTTCGGATTTCACCTACTGCGTTTTTAGTCGATCGTTGTGGAGAGATCTATGTGTCTGGTTGGGGGAATGATATTTTTAATCCAAATGGTGGGCTTTCTGGTTTTCCAATAACCAATGATGCGGTTCAACCCAACCCGCACGCAGTGTCCGATTTCTATTTAATTGTGATTGATCGTTCATTTTCAAACCTAGTGTATGGCAGCTATCTGGGTGATCTAAACTCGAGTGATCATGTGGATGGAGGGACTTCGCGCTTCGACCAACAGGGTGTTGTTTATCAGAGTATTTGCGGTGGCTGCGGTGGTTCTGATACATGGCCAACTACACCAGGGGCTTGGTCGAATACCAATAACTCGGTAGGCTGCAATAACGTTGTTTTCAAATTTGATTATGAAATTTTACCCGTACCGCGACTAGATTTGGCAGACACAACCGTATGTTTAGGTGCAATTTTGCAGTTGGAAAACAACTCAAGTAATTCAGATGATTATTTCTGGGATTTAGGCAATGGTCAAACTTCAACTGAATTTGAACCGACTATACAATTTTCATCAGCAGGCACTTATGTTATAAAACTCGTAGTGAGAGATAGTGTTTGTAAATATACCGACACAGCTCAGCTGACGGTTGTCGTGGGAGATCCATTGACATCTATGGGCAATGATTCTTTGTTCTCATGCGGTGTTGTTGACACTGTTTTAGTGCCTACTTTTACGGGAAATCCGTCCTTTTTTCATTGGTCTTCAAATCCTAATTTTACCGATACTTTAAATAATTATCCTGCCGATTCCTCCTTGCAGATTTCGATAGTTTCAGGCACAAAATATTATCTTGAATTTGGAGATTCCTTATGTGACGTGCGAGACTCGGTTGTAGTTTATAATTTAAAAGACATCCAAAAATTAATCCCAAAAACTACTTTTTGTGATGATACAACGCAGAAAGTAGTTGTTACCAGCTTTTTACCTGCGTCATTTAAATCCACTCATGTTTGGTCGCCAATTTCAATTATTCTAGGCTCAAATACAGAAGATACAGTAACAGTTAAAGCCAATGATTCACAGTACCTTTATATAACAACGACAACAAGTTATAACTGTGTGTTGTACGATAGCGTTTTTGTTGAGATTAAAAAATTAGCAGACCTTGTACCAACAATTTCAGCGAATCCTGTGTTGGTTCCCAAAGGGGCGATTTCCAACCTTTCATCGAGTGGAGGTTTGATCTACGCTTGGTCGCCAACGGAAGGTGTTTTTGATCCTACCAGTGCAAATACAAAAGTCAAAATGAATAAAAACACAACGTTTACGGTGAATGTAAGCGACGGATTTTGTAGTAAATCACTGGATGTTGATGTAAACGTTTATGAATTCGCATGTGATGCTGCCCGGGTCTATGTTCCCAATGCTTTTACGCCCAATGGTGACCAAGAAAATGACCTGCTTTATGTGCGAAGTGAAGTAACTGAATCAGTTGAACTTAAAATATTTAATCGTTGGGGTGAATTAGTATTTCAAACCAACGATATTTCCATAGGTTGGGATGGAACCTATAAGGGGAAGGACTTATCTCCAGACGTATATGATTTTTACATAGAAGCAGGATGTGTGGATGGTCAAAAGTTCTTTAATAAAGGAAATATCACCTTGATACGTTAAAAAATCAGAATACATCGGTGAATTCATTTTCAGAATCTTAATTTTATGCTACAAAATTAAAGCATGAAAAAAGGAGCGATCATTCAAAAAAAATCAGAGAAGTTTTTAGAGAATTATTTAAATAATCCATCACCAACTGGTTTTGAAACACCAGGTCAAAAGTTGTGGTTAGAATACATCGCACCTTATATCGATACACATTTTACCGATAATTACGGCAGTGCTGTTGGGGTAATAAATCCAGAAGCCAAGTACAAAGTGGTGATCGAAGCTCACGCGGATGAGATTTCTTGGTTCGTACATTATATTACAAAAGAAGGCTTTATTTATGTTCGTCGAAATGGAGGTTCTGATCATATGATTGCACCTTCAAAAAGAGTAAATATTCATACGGATAAGGGAATCGTAAAAGCAATTTTTGGTTGGCCAGCCATTCACATGCGCCACGAGAAAGATGATGCCCCTAGTTTGAAAAATATCTTTTTGGATTGTGGTTGTTCAAATAAAGAGGAGGTTGAAGCATTGGGTATACATGTTGGTTGTGTTATAACTTACGAAGATGAATTCATGATTTTGAACAAAAATCGTTATGTTGGTAGAGCTCTAGACAACAGAATGGGAGGATTTATGATTGCAGAAGTGGCGCGATTATTACATGAAAACAAAAAGAAATTACCGTTTGGTTTGTATATCGTTAACGCTGTTCAAGAAGAAATTGGTCTGCGTGGAGCGGAAATGATTGCGGCAAGAATTAAACCCGATGTTGCAATTGTTACTGATGTTTGCCATTGCACCCAAACACCAATGGTTAATAAAATCGAACAAGGAGATTTGCATTCCGGTCAAGGACCAGTATTAACGTATGGTCCAGCAGTGCAAAACAACTTATTAAAGCAATTAATTCAAGTGGCGGAGAAAAATAAAATACCTTTCCAACGGGCAGCTGCTTCAAGGTCTACAGGTACAGATACCGATGCTTTTGCCTATTCCAATGAAGGAGTTCCTTCGGCGCTTATTTCTCTTCCATTGCGATACATGCATACGACCGTTGAGTCGGCACATAAAGACGATGTTGAAAATGCAATCAGATTGATTTATGAGTCTGTTTTGTCGATTAAAAACAATCAATCGTTTAAATACATTTCTTAATCACTGGGTCCTTTCTTCATAAAGGAGATTATCTTTGCAACATGAAATGGATTGGTGAGCGAATAAGTTTTCACGAAAAGAATGATATCAGCACATTTGTGATTTACCCCGAACGAAAAGCTTGGGCACTCTCGCTAATGGGTGCTTGGTGTGCAATGTGGTTAACCATAGGAATAGTGATGACCTGGGCTTTTTTCACCTTAAAACTGACAGAATCGGAACAAATAATTGTGGTTGTATTCATGAGTTTTTGGTTGTATTACGCACAGCGCGTTGGTAGATCCTTTCTTTGGATGCTTTGGGGTAAAGAAATGTTGAAGATTAATTTGACTGAATTGACCTACAAAAAAGCCATTCGAAGCTATGGGAAAGCACAGCCGTATTTTCATGAAAATATTTCTAAAATAAGATTATCTATACCCGAAGAAAACAGTATTCAAAGCGTTTGGGAAAATTCCCCTTGGGTGGTTGGCGGCGAACGAATTGAATTTGACTACCTAGGGAAAGTCATCCGTTTGGGTAGGAAAATAAATGAAAAGGACGCAAAACTATTATTTCAAATTCTGGTAAAACGCGTTGAAACTTTCCAAAGAAAACGTGCGAAAAGTTCAACTGAAACGATCGCTTGAATTAATCCGTCAGCTCTTTCTCCATTTTAAAATGTTGCAAAACGTCGAAAAGTTTGTAGGAGGGTTCTATGATTTTATAATCTAATTTTAAATAGAAATCTACGGCATAATCACGAGCGTGTAAGATCATTTTTCTATACAATTTCTCATACGCTTCTCGCTCGACGGCATACATAATTAATTTGCCATAACCTTTTCCTTGCTCGTTTTCTTCAACTGCCACAAAACGCACTTGGGCAGTATCCATATCTACTTCGTCTAAACGGGCAATTGCTTTTAAATCCTTGTCTTCGTACAACGCAAAGTGAATTCCGGTTTCGTCTCCTTCATTTTTTTCGCTACCAACAGGTTGATTTAACGGTGCTCTTAAAACACGATATCTCAAGTCATAATAATCCTCCCATTCATCCTCCGTTCTCGGAATTCTAATTTCTATTTCCATTGTACTATCATTGATCGAATTCGCTTGGTATTCTGCTCGTTTATCTTTTCTTCTAAAATCAAACGGTGTGCGCTCGGTTGGTTCAAAACTCTATCTAGGTGATTCACAATCCCACATGGAACATGAAGTAAATGTAATTTATCCAGTAATACGGAGCTATCGAATAAAACAACTTTTTCATTCAACTGTTCAAAAAGTTCTACTCGATGAATGACGCGTTGAGGATTGTTACAATATCTTACGTCATCAATCAACTCGATGATGTCAAGCACTTTACATAACAATTTGAAATGTTGGTCTGATCCGATTGCAAACGTCACGTACTCTTTATCTTTAGTCAAAAATAATTCACCATAAGGCGCTATGTTGGGGTGCTTGCTTCCTATTCTTTTACCAACCACCCCATTCATTAAATAGGCGGAAGCTTGATTCATTAAACTAGCCACTGCAGCATCGTAAAGTGAAACTTCGAGAATAGAACCCTGACCGGTTTTTTCCTTTTTTAGAAGGGCAATTAAAAGTCCTTCTTTCAAATGATGTGCAGCCAAAACATCAATTAAGGCAACGGGCATTTTTGTTGGCAAACTATTTTCATCACCATTCAGCGACATAAAACCAGTTTCAGCTTGGAGAATTAAATCATAGGCTACGCGATCGTTATCAGAGCCAAAACCTGAGATTTTACCGTGGATGAGGTTGGGTTTTATTGCTTTTAATTCGTTATCGGTCAAACCGAATTTTTCGGCATCGCCTTTTTTAAAATTGGACAAAAGAAGATCCGCATTTCGAATCAAATCATGCAATTCTACTTTGCGAGATGTGTCACTTAAGTCAAATTTGCGGTATTCTTTTCCAAAGTTGACGGCTGAAAAATAGGACGAAATTAAAGTGGGGTCAGTTTCGGAGGGCAATCTCCATGTTCGAGTAACATCCCCATGAACTGGATGTTCTAGTTTTAACACTTTAGCTCCCATTTCTGCAAAGTAGGTGCCCACAGAGGGACCAGCCAAAACACTTGATAAATCCAAAATTTTTAAATCTGAAAAGAAATCCGAAATCATTTTTTTGTATCAATCACATAGCGAATATACGCCATAATTTTCGTTTGGTCAGCCTCACCTAATTTAGCTTTTCGAATCATTTTAGGCAAAGTTTTCTCCCATTTCAGAAGGGAATAATCCTCTACTTTCTTGGCCGTGTGGCATTTTACGCATTTTGCTTCCATCAAGGCTTTTCCTTCAGTTATATTTTTAGGCAAAGTGGGTTGATAGCTGCTGTAGGATAAGAAGAGGGTTGATATTGATTTAATAAAAACGATAAATAATGAATTCATTCAGTTTGTTCTATTGATTCTGTTTCGGTACTTATCGTTTCAATTTTAACTTTTGTTATTCCTTGACGAATAAAATTAAGCTGTGTTGCACCAGCGTAAGAAACGTCAATGATTCGCTTAGAAGTTCCAATTCGATCGTTCACCTTTAGAACTACGGTAGAATCGTTCTTTAGGTTGGTTACTTTTATAAAAGTTCCGAAAGGCAAAGTTTTATGCGCTGCCGTCAGGCTATCTTTGTGGTATCTCTCTCCAGATGCGGTCCTATTTCCTTGGAATTTATTGTGGTAGTAGGATGCAATGCCTTCCTGTTTATAGGCGACAAACGAACATAAAAGCAATAACCCAATAAATAAAATTCCTCTTTTCATGACAAATGATTTATGAAAGGTAAAACAAATATTGAACCAATTAAAATCTAGATGTATTTTTGAAACTGTTAATTTCACCTTATGACAAAAATTGAATTTTTACTTCAACAAACTCGCCTCAATGAAAAAGGGGTTCAAAATACGCTTGCTTTGTTAGACGAGGGAGCAACGATTCCTTTTATTTCACGCTACAGGAAAGAAAGAACTGGTGGCTTGGATGAGGTGGAAATCGGTTTAATTAGAGATACGAGCAAATTGTACCAAGACATTATTGCACGTCAAAAATTTATTCTTGAAACTGTTGCCGAACAAGGGAAATTAAACGATTTACTAAGAGAAAAAATTGAAACCTGTTTTGATACTCAAAAGCTAGAAGACATCTATTTACCTTACAAGAAAAAGAAGGTGACCAAAGGTGAAAAAGCAAGGAAAGCAGGTTTAGAACCCTTGGCAAAATTGATTATGTCGCAGCGCGGTGGAGATCCGTACCAAATGGCCGAGAGGTACATTAAAGGTGAAATCTACGATGAAGAGGAAGCCCTCCAAGGTGCTCGAGACATAATGGCGGAATGGATGAATGAAAATGGGGCCTTGCGAGATCGTTTGCGTGATTTTTATCGCCGAAAAGCCTTAGTGATAGGCAAGGTGGTCAAAGGCAAGGAAACGGAAGGGCAGGTATACAAAGACTATTTCGATTTTAGTGAACCTTTATATCGCATTGCATCACATCGATTTTTAGCGGTTTCCCGCGCTGAAAAAGAAGGCGTGATCAAGTTAAAAATAGATGTTCCTTCAGAGGATGTTTGGGCAATTATGGAGCGATTTTTTGTTAAATCAAAAGATGATTGCGGCCAGCAAGTTCTAAAAGCTTGTAAGGAAAGTTATAGCCGAATGCTTAGTTCTTCTATAGAAACCGAAGTATACAATGAAGCGAAGGAAAAAGCAGACAAAGATGCATTAAAGATTTTCAATGAAAATTTGCGACAATTATTGCTAGCTTCTCCTGTCGGCTCGAAACGGACTTTGGCTATTGATCCAGGTTTTAGAACGGGTTGTAAGGTGGTAGTTTTGGATGAGAAGGGAGATTTGCTGAACAATACCACCATTTTTCCGCACCCCCCACAAAATGAAAAGAGTGCTGCCCAAAGTAAAATTGCCCAATTGGCAGAAGCTTATAAGGTGGAGGTAGTTGCAATTGGAGATGGAACAGCAGGAAGAGAAACCGAAGCGTTTATTAAAACCATCCGATTCAAAAATGATCTAGAGGTTTATATTGTTCGAGAAGATGGCGCGTCTATCTATTCTGCATCTCCCATAGCGCGAAAGGAGTTTCCTCAATTTGACGTAACAGTTCGAGGTGCCGTTTCAATCGGCCGTCGATTAATGGATCCATTGGCAGAATTGGTCAAAATTGAACCAAAATCTTTAGGGGTCGGATCTTATCAGCACGAGGTAAATGCAACTTTACTCAAAACGTCCTTGGATGATGTCGTGGTTTCTTGTGTTAACTCGGTAGGCGTTGACATCAATACCGCTTCTCCGTACTTGTTGCAATATATTTCTGGATTAGGTCCTGCGTTGGCTGAAAATATTGTGAAATTTAGATCTGAAAAAGGATTTTTTAAAAGTAGAGAGGATTTACGTGCAGTGCCTCGTATGGGGGATAAGGCCTTTGAACAATCTGCTGGATTTTTAAGGGTACGTGAAGGAAGTCATCCGCTAGACAATAGTGCGGTGCATCCTGAGAGATATGATTTGGTGAACAAAATGGCGAGCCAGTTGAAGTTAGAGGTGAAGGAATTAATTGCCAATGACAGTGCATTGAAACAGTTAAAAAAAGAAGATTTCCCACAAGTGGATTCATTTACCTTTGAGGATATCATCAGCGAACTAAAAAAACCTGGTCGCGACCCCCGACAAACGGCAAAAGTATTTGAGTTTGATCATCGGTTGAAAACAATAGGTGATGTAGTCGTAGGAATGCAAGTGCCTGGGATTATTACCAATGTGACTGCCTTTGGTGCTTTTGTTAATCTTGGAATTAAAGAAAACGGATTGATACATAAATCTCAAATGGGTGATAATTATGTAGAAGACCCTTCAACAGTAGTGCGTTTGCACCAGCACGTGAATGTACTAGTTACGGAGTTGGACGTGACTAGAAAAAGAGTTGGGTTGCGCTTGTTAAAATAAAACCCGCGCAATTCATTTTTATAACTTTGTAAAAATTAAAAATCATGCGTGTATCATTAATTTTGTCATTCTTAATCGCCCTTTCGGCAAATGCACAAAAGCAAAATACTCCTCCAAAATTAGTGGTAGGAATCGTAGTAGATCAAATGATGTATGATTATTTGTATCGATTTGAGGAGCGGTTTTCAAAGCATGGAATTCGAAAATTAATGGACAAAGGAACTAATTGTAGAAGTACTTTTTACAACTATGTGCCTACTTATACTGGACCGGGACATGCAAGTATTTATACAGGAACGACTCCAAATAACCATGGGATTGTTGCCAATGAATGGTTTGATAGAGCTAAACAGGAAATAATTGGATGTGTGCAGGATTCAAACTTTTTTTCTGTCGGAACGGAATCGAATGATGGTGTATGTTCACCGAAGAATTTATGGTGTAATACGATTACCGATCAATTGAGAATGACTTATCCGACGAGTAAGGTTTTTTCTGCTTCCATCAAAGATCGCGGGGCCATTTTGCCTGGGGGCCATTTAACCAATGATAGTTACTGGTACGACTATTCTTCAGGACATTTCATTACCAGTGAATTTTACAGGAACAATTTGCCTCAATGGGCGGAAGTTTTCAATAATAAAAACTACCCTTCTTTGAAAATGAAAGAAACTTGGAATACACTTTATCCGATTGAATCGTATGTGGCGAGTGGTCCGGATGATAGTCCGTATGAGGTTGTTTTTCCTAGTAAATCTAGTGCTACTTTCCCGTATAAATTCGATGAGATTTCTGGAGGAAAAGAAGATTTTAAATATTTCACCTCTACGCCTTGGGCAAATACTTATTTGACAGATTTCTCTATCGAGGGAATGATAAACAATGAATTAGGGAAAGACAAAGTAACCGATTTTTTAGCAATTAGTTATTCCAGTACGGATATTATAGGTCATGCTTTTGGCCCGCAAAGTATTGAAATAGAAGATGTTTATTTAAGACTGGATTTGGAATTTGAAAAATTATTCAAAGCCATAGAAAAGCAGGTTGGTAAAAATTGGGTGGTTTTTTTAACGGCTGATCATGCTGTTGTTCCTGTGCCTCAAATGTTAATCGACCAAAAATTACCCGGTGGCTATGCATTTATAACAGAAAACTTGCGTCGATTGGAAGAATCCATGATTAAAAAATTTGGAATGAGTTTTTTAGTGGCTGAGGAGAATAACAATTTATATTTGGATGAAGAGCTGATTTTGTTCAGTGAATTCAAGCTTTCTGAAATTGAGGAATTTGTAAAGGAAGAGGTGCAAAAATGGGACGGAGTGAAAAGAGCCTTTACCTCAACAGATTTGCAAAATCAAGCAGTGGCAAATGAAGGAAATGAAATGATAAAAAGAGGTTTTGATAAGTACAGAAGTGGAAATATCATTTTTCAACTTTACCCTGGTTATCTGCCAAAATCAACGGATACTGAAAAATCCAGAAAAGGTACAAGCCATGGTTCGCAGTACACCTATGATACGCATGTTCCTTTGTTGTGGTATGGCAAAGGAATTAAAGCACAAGAGATTTTTACCAATTATGAAATCACAGATATCGTTCCAACTTTAGTACAGATAATGAATTTAGCTATGCCTTCATGCGCGCAAGGAAAACCTATTTTGGAGATTTTGACAGAAGATTAAATGTATGACATACAAAGATATATATCGCAAGGCGAACATTTACAACAAGATTTCAAATTCAGTATTGAAGATCAAAAAAAGATTGCGCGTACCATTGCGGCTTTTGCTAATTCTGAGGGAGGACGTTTATTGATAGGGGTGAAAGACAACGGTAAAATTGCCGGATGCAACCCCGAAGAAGAATTTCACATGATTCAAGGAGCAGCTGAAATGTACGTTCAACCACCAGTTTTGTTCGAATCAAAGATTCATCAAGAAGGACACAAATTAGTATTGGAGATAAGCATTCCAAAGGGACTTAAAAAAGTACATCAGGCAAAGGATGATGATGATTTATGGCGCTTTTATTTCAGAATCGACGATCATACCTTGCGGGCAAATAAAATTGTTCAGAAGGTGTGGCGATATGAAAATTCAATTGTGGCGCGACCTGAA
>JAHKAT010000346.1 GCA_018825925.1 Bacteroidota bacterium
CTTTGTATGATCATCAAATTCCTCATCATAATATCCGCCAAAAACAGAAGTATCGAGATAAAGTCGAAGTTTTCTTTTCATAAACTAAAGATACGAAATTCTATTCTTAGGGTGAACTTTGCTTCCTTGCGCTTAACGTTTGGCGGCTTGGTGTCTGTTATTTTGCCTTGCAGATATTTCAAGCTTTAGATAAAATTTATAGGCAAAATAATAGCACCAAACCGCTGTTAGTGGCTGGTGCGGTTTAATAACGAAAAAATGGAATTTAAAATCAAAGTTGAAAAATTAGAAGATGGTGGTTATATGGCTACCGTTGATTGGGATGCTGCTGATGGTGGCAAAGTTGGAACGCATGGCGGTGTTGTTTATGCTGATAGTGCAGGTGAAGCGTATGAGATTTACAAAGGCAGATTAGAAGCAAAAGGTCATACAGTGGTGGAGTCGTAGCACTTGCCACTAACGTTTCGCAACTACGAAAAGTAGGGCCTTTTTCTCGGACAACCACGTGGCCCTGTTTTTTGTAGTTGCTGTTATACAACGATTAATTCTTCAAACATACTGGAAACCTTTTTGTAAAGCCCTTTATTATGCTCCTTTAGCTTAATGCCTTGCTGCTTAACTTTTAGATACAAAACCTTCAATAAGTCATTGTTTTCTATCCAATAGGTTTTGTTCACTTCCGAAATGGCATTAAGTAAGTCACCCTCATAAAAGTCACCTTCTGCAAGAATATTTTCATTAAGAAATTCTAATGCAATAGGCACGACATATTTCAGTCCAATCTCTTGAGAAATCATAATTCTACAATCCTCTATATCATACTCTTTGAGTTGTTTTTTTCTAAGCTTGTGACAGGTTGTAACTAGGTGACTTTCATTATCTGGATTTTTCCAAATATCCTTTTCTAGATTTTCAAGGGTTTTACTTTTCCAGTTGTTTTCCATGATTTTGATCATTGTTGTATAACGGTTCGCAGGTTGCTTTAGTGGCGACCTTAACCGATAAACTTGATTAAAAGCACAAACTTAAAATAAACGAAAATATGTCAAAAAAGAACGAAAATAAGCCATTGAAGCAACCTGCTGTTAGCGGTTCGTTGCTGATGGAAGTAAAAACATTGTTAGAACAATACAGAGATGAAGAGATGCCTGATTGGAATGCACCGTTTCATTACGATGCAGAAGGATGGGCTGCTATGAAATACTTTATACAATGGTTAGAGCGTAAAAGCAATGACCGCTAACGTTCTTCAACTAGGAGACGCGGGCTTCTGGAAAGTGGTTGTTCAGCCCGTGGATTTTAGTTGATGTTAACCACCGAATTTAATTAAAACTGCAAATTGAAATTCAACTGTGCACCTAGTGCATTGAATATTTTCATGACAGTTTCCAAAGTCACATTTCCAGAACTATTTTCTAGCCTAGAGATTTGAGCCTTTTTAACGCCAATCATTTCACCCAATTGTGCTTGAGTTAAAGACCTTTTCTTACGTGCCATTTTTATCATATCGCCAATGAGCTCAAGCTTCAACTCAAACTCATATGATTCGCGTTCTTCAGTCCCTTTTTTTCCAATCAAAAGGTCTTCTGCTTCACTTAATTTATAGCTTTTCATTTCGTTTTATTTTTGAAGTATGCTTGACGGATTCGCTCTGCCTTTTCTATATCGGACTTATCGACTTTGTTCGTTTTCTTAATACGACCATGAGATGCCAAAACCAGTGTTTCTTGTTTATCTTCTTTGTCCCAAAAAGCGAATAAGCGATATTCGTTTCCGGTATACTTTGTTCGAAATTCCCAAATCTCACCATCCAACTTCTTAAACAACTTTGGATCAGTTAGCGTTTCGGAACGACGAATATTCTGTAAGATCTTGGCACGAACCTTCATCTGCTGCTTCTGAACGAAATCAAAAGCTTCTTCAAGCAGAATAGATTCAAATCTCTTAATCATCAAGTTTACTTGTTTGTAAACAAATGTACGAAAATAGTTTCTTTAAATGTAAACTTTGGGTTGGTTTTTTATTGGTGGTTAACGTTTTCTGGCTAAGCGAAGTGGCGGTTTACGAAGATATAATTTTCATTCGGTTAGTTGGTTTTAGCTTTGCGAAGCAAGCAAAAAAACCAACTAAACCGTACGATAACGCCGCCATTTTGCTTAGCCAGTGTTAGTGGCAGTGTTTTTAGTCTTCCGAATATAATATCCCCCAAACGCCATATTTCATTTCTTTTTCAAATGTTTCTCCAACTTGAAATTCCCTGTCAACCTCTAAATGAATTTTGTTTTTTGTCCTTGGATTTATAATGTCTATGTAATGTCTAAGCCTGCCGTTCTTTGTTATTTCTGGACGGTAATTTAAAACAACCTCCTTTATTGTCGTCTTGGAACCGTCAAAACTATTGGTTGTCACAATTAATGAAAAGAATATGCCGAAAGAAATTCCAGTACTACAAACAATCATCATTACAATTGAAAAAATGTCCCTCGCTTTATTCTTAATTTTCGATTTACTCTCAAAGTTGTCAAGTGGTTTCACCTTTTTAAAATAAAACCTTGGTCCAAAAGCAATAAGCAAAACTAAAATTGGTGGTAAGAAATATGTCGCTGCAATTTCCCTTGGTATCTCAGTCTCAAAATATTTAATTGCAAAAAACGGATAACCAATAATTATCGCAGAAATTATTAGTCCAATTATTACTTTAATTTTCCAATGCATAATTCAGTTTTCAGTTAACATTGCCACTAACGTTTTGGCGCTATGTGATCGGGCGGTAAGCGATGTGTACGTTTCCGCCTGTTCGCTTAGCGCCTGTTAGCGGTTGCCTTTCTTTGCGTTATTAAGTTGTGTCTTTCTTTTATCATCTTCCACGACTATATTGTCCAAATCAGGTGTTGCCATAGTTCTTGATAGAAAAAAAACAGTACCCTTTCTTCTCCAGACTTTTGTTGCCCAGATTATTCCTAGTATTAGTCCAATAGTACTAATAATTATTCCTATCACAAGCCTGGTCATTGAAGGATTAGAAAAATAAACTATTGAACCAATTGCTAGCCCTATCATTAGAGGTGAAGAAACAATTTGTAGCCAACCAATTAGTTCGGTGATAAATTCTAACACTTTTAATAATCCAGCTTCAGTTTCTTTAGTTTTTTTTTCTTCTGCCATG
This sequence comes from Bacteroidota bacterium, assembly GCA_018825925.1. Taxonomy (GTDB): domain Bacteria; phylum Bacteroidota; class Bacteroidia; order Flavobacteriales_D; family Crocinitomicaceae; genus UBA2040. The sequence continues at coordinate 3,167 of JAHKAT010000346.1, forward strand.
AATTTTTTTCGCGTCTTCAGGTTACCGCTAACGTTTTGGCACTAAGCGATCGGGCGGTAAGCAATATGTACGTTTCCGCCTGTTCGCTTAGTGGCTGTTATAGGTTGGCTGAGACACACAGTTCGTCATTACATAATCAATTTCCCTTCGTAAGGTAAAAAGTGTAAAGCTCTAATAGCATTCACACAATGTTGTCCCCAATGATTTAGAAAACTCCATTTTAAACTCCATAGAGCGTCTTCGATAGTTTCGTCAGTTCCGATTTTTATTTTGTCTAGTTCAATTTTTAAATCACGATAAATGTCAGAAAAGTCGTCTACAAGCCAGCCTTGAACAGAATTTTCTTCTTTGTCACTTATTGGGTCGAAGATTTCACGGTAATAAGCATCCTCTCCAAGTACTGAGTTCAAAGTTTGACTTAAGTTAATATATATATCTTCGTCTGAATTTATTAAATCGGTGTTCGAGTTTGAGTGGTTCAAGCCAATTTCTTCAAACTGGAAACCTTTTAAATATAATTCTAAAAGTAAACCGTGTATTTGTTGTAAAAAATCATTCTTATTTAAATTGTTGTTTTCAAGAAATTCGATAAACTTTTGAGCAGAAGTCAAGAAGTTTTTTGTCGTTTCTTTTTGCAAGAAGACTTCGATATCAGAAGAAAGAATGTTTTTCATGTTATTGTTTATTTTGGGCGTCATTCCGAAGCTTACCTATAACGGTCAAGTATAAGCGTAGTGCGGGATTAGAAGCACTTCACTTTCAGTTTGCCGATATGTTTGTTAATATTCAATTCGTTTCAATTTAGCACTTTCGCCCGCATTACGCTTATACAATGTTAGCGGCTGGCTTTTACTTATGCTATATATTTTTTTCGGTATTCAATGGGAGTTAAATCGGTGAATTTCCTGAATACTTTTCTAAATGCGTCTGTGTCATTATAACCAGTTTCATAGATTATTTCGCTTACCGTTTTTCGTCCAGATTCCAATTGTTTTTTAGCAAATTCAACTTTTACCCTTTGTGTGTATTCCGCTATTGGATTGCCCGTACATCTTTTAAAATTCCTTTCAAATGTCCTTCTTCCCACATTGAATTTATGGCAAATGTCATCTACAGTGTGAGTTTCCGTGGGATTGTTTTCTATCCATTCCTGTACTTTCAAAACTACTTCGTCTCCGTGGTTTTTCTGTCCCATAAATATCATATACGGATTTTGGCTTTTACGTTCAATGTCAATTTCAAACATTTTTGAAGCAAGTATTGAAATTTCCCGTCCTAAATGTTTTTCAAAAACATATAGTATCAAATTCAGGTAAGAATAACCGCCACCACAAGTATAAATACCATTTTCGTCCGTTATGATAGAGTTGTCAATAATTTTTATATCTGGAAACATCTCTTTAAATTCATTCTTTGCAGCCCAATGAATTGCACATTTCTTATTGTCCAAAAGTCCTGTAGAAGCAAGATAAAAGGACCCAACACACAAGCAAACAATTTCTGCACCATTATGATATTGGTTTATGAGCCAATCCGTATATTTTTTATTTTCCTGAATGGCTGCTTTGAAATTACCGCACAGTAAAGGCAAAACAATTACATTCGTTTTCTTGATTTGATGAATGGTCTTGTCAGAACTAATTGTGTAAAGACCATTTGAAAGCTTTGTGTTATTGGTTAGTCCCACAACCTCAATATCATAAAAAGGCGGTTTACCTTGATACCTCATAAAGTCATTAACACGACTAAACAATTGATGACTGCTGTCAATGCTCGTCAATGTGGCATCATAAAGTGGTAAAATGGAGATATGCTTCATTAGGCAAAGTTACAAAATTTGTTTGTCGCAATTGACAGGTTATATTGTCGTTTTTACCCGACAATGTGCATATCTATTGTTGGTATCTTTGCCTTGTAACTTTAAAAACGGACTAAAATGAAATCAGTAGAAATTATTATGATACCTGTCAAGGACAGGCAAAAAGCCAAAGAGTTTTATTTGAATCTCGGTTTTAAAGTGCTTGTTGAAGCACCAGCTGCTCACGGTGAAACGTGGATACAAATGGGACTTCCAGGAAGTAATACCACCATTTCGCTTGCTGGTTTTCAAGGTATCATTTGTGAAACAGACGATATTGAAAACAAAATCAAGAGATTTGAAAGTAAAGGGATTGATGTCGGTAAGATTGATGAGACCCCTTGGGGAAAATTTGCTTGGTTCAAGGATTTGGATGGGAACAGTTTGTGTCTGCACCAAAAGTAGTCAGCCAAAATGTTGTGAAGTTCTTTAGCTTGCCGCTAACGGTCCTGCGGTAGGAAAAGTGGCGCTTTTCTCGAGTATAATTGTGCGCCATTTTTTTTACCGCATGTTATGTACATTATTCATACTCGTGGATAAGATGAAAACAATTATGATTTTTATGAACGCCATCAATACCACTAAAATAACAATTTGTAAATCCTGTTTCTTCTATTAATCTATTTTGATTATCAAATTTCCGCTTGTGAAATGATTGAAGCGCCCCAGTTGAAGACCTGACTTCAAAGTTTATTATGTTATTGTTCTTGTCGTATTCAAATAGACGTTCATAATAGACCTCTCCATTTGAGAAATCTTTCACCGATTCTTTCAATGTTAATCCATCTTCAATTTCAATTTCAGTGGCAGTTAAGAGTGTGCCATTTTCATGAAACTCTTCTTTTAGAATTATTTCGTCTTTGTTGCTGTATTTTTCTTTGATTACAACATTGAAATCATGCTCGAAACCTTCAATTATCGTTTCTCCCGAATTGTTTTTTGCATCAAATGTGTATTTTTGACTCTCCAATAATTCATCGTAACGATAGAACTTGTTGCTCCAGTTATCCCCATCGATGTTTTTTTCTAATCTTTCTACCTCTTCATTATCCTGAGTCATGGTTCTTATAAATCCAGAATCAGTTTTAACTAGTGAAGTGTGCTCATACAATGCACCGCCAATGCTAAGTTTTTCGTCAATAATATCTCCTTCAGCATCATATTCAAAAATTTGAGAGCTGTTTTCAATTCCTCCTTGGATTTCACTTTGACGAATCAAGTTCCCATCTGAATCATATTCAAAATTTAGTTCAACCGGTGGTGATTCCCGATAATCAATTGAGTGAACTACATTCCCATTTTCATCATAAGATTCCTTATGAATGAGTGTTCGGTTATCTTCTTCTAAAGAGTATGTTTTACGTTTTATCATAATTGTACATAACGTTCCCGCGCTACACCTCGCGCCGTTCTGGACAAACCACGTTTAAGGCGTGAGATGTAGC
>JAHKAT010000347.1 GCA_018825925.1 Bacteroidota bacterium
ATACACTTCAAATTTTGATCTTCGGATGATTTTCCATGAAAATTCAGAAGCTAGAAAATTCACCTCAAAAGCAGACGATTGGACTGTTTTTTTGCGCATTGACTGTAAAACAAAAGAACAAGGACTTCGAATTGAGAAGCATATAAAAAGGATGAAGAGCAGCGTGTACATTTCCAATCTGAAGAAATATCCAGAAATTCTATACTTTTTCCTTTATAGCAATTCTTTAACTCAGCACCTCTTCAATATTCCCACGAATTCTTTGTGCCAATTGGTCGGTTGGCAAATCGTTGTCGTCAATTCCAAACGGATCCTCAATTTCTTCGGCCAAAACTTCCATGCTCACCAAGACGTAAAACACATAAGTTGATATTAGCGCGGCGAAGTAACCAAAATTAATTACGAAGGCAAAAGGAAGGGTAGTGACATAAACGAAAATAAATTTTTTGATAAAAAGTGAGTAAGAATAAGGAATAGGTGTGTTTTTAATGCGCTCACAGGCTCCTAAGCTATCCAACAATGCGTTTAAATTATGGTCTAAAATCCAGGATGAATAAACAGGAAAATCCCCTTTTTTAATTAGTTCTTGAATTCGTTTTTGCATCATTTGACTAATGGCGAGTGGGACATGGGTTTTTGTCTCCAAAAAAGCCTTTTCTTCTTCCGTTAAATGCAATTCGCCAAAATCTACTCCTAAGCGTAAATGTTCTTTAGTTGCCAATACAAAATTCGGGATCATACGTTTGAAAAAATCACGATCTACCTCCGAAGGATTTAAAGAATCCAATTTGGCGGCTAAATTTCGAGTATCATTTACTAATTCTCCCCATTTTTTCCGGCCTTCCCACCATCGGTCATACGCTGTATTGGTTCTGAAAACTAATAAAAGCGAAATAACAAAACCTATAAGGGCATACACAGAAACTAGTTGATTAAGCACTACAGCGTTTGGGAAAAAATGCAATACAAGAAAAGTCAGAATTATTGAAAAGGCACCCATGTACAAAAGCTCCTTCCATAAAATGCGAATTGTATCACTTTTGTGTAATGCGAAAATTAAATTAAACCAACTTTTAGGGTTGTATGAAATCATAAAGAGTCAAATTTTAGGTTGAAATTAGAAAAAATTACCTCTACTATATAAAAACTGCACATTTCCCTGAACCAACTTAAAAAAAATCCTTTTCTTTGTAAGGCAAAATTTAAAATTATGGGTTCTTCAACTGTTTTTTACGCAATAGGTGATTTTATGCAAGATTATGCTTTCCTTCCTTTGGAGTGGATTGGGCATAAATTCAATTATTTCCTAATTGTTGTTGGTTTTGTTGGTTTGTTTTATTGGTTGAATTATCAACGCAAGTTTAACGAAGCCGCAAAAAACAATCCAGATCAATTAAAATAATTGACTGTACCAAAGCAGTTGAAGGTTGTTAGCTTGCTAATGACCTTTTTTGTTTTAAGCATAAATCAAAAATGAATACAATAGCTGTCATCATAACTGCTGGAGGAATTGGAAAGCGAATGGGAGGAGAGCTTCCTAAGCAATTTCTATTGCTGGAGAATCGGCCAATTTTGATGCGGACCATCGAACGGTTTCGGCAGTTTTTACCACAAGCAGAACTCTTCGTTACTTTGCCTACAGAATGGCACCGCGAATGGAATACCATGTGTATCAAGCATCATTTTGAAATACCCCACACAACAATTGATGGCGGCGCCGAAAGGTTTCATTCCGTGAAAAATGCTTTGAGTTTTGTTCAGTCGGATATAGTAATGATACATGATGGTGTGCGACCTCTTTTTGCGAAGTCGATTTTAATAGAAAGTTTAGAAAAGGTAAATAAGCAAACTGGAATAGTTCCCGTTCTTGCTGCAACTGAGTCTTTGCGGAAATTAGAAAATGGAAGTTCAGTTTCTGTACCTCGTGGAGATTTTAGACTGGTTCAAACACCTCAAATTTTTACAAGCAGTTCTTTGAAAAAGGCCTATGAACTGCCTTTTCAATCTTATTATACCGATGATGCCTCTGTATTTGAGGAGTTTGGAGGAAAAATAGAACTAATTTCTGGAAATAAATAAAACATAAAAATAACTGAACCAATGGACTTACAAATCGCGACCTTATTTTGGCAAAATAAAGAAGGCGCATAAGGGGTTTGTATTAATTTTACACTGAAATGAAAGTAACAGAACATATAGCAGAAGCGAAGTCAACGCTTTTTTCTTTCGAAATATTGCCCCCGCTAAAGGGAAAGAGTATACAATCTATTTATTCGGGGATAGATCCCTTGATGGAATTCAAACCCAAATTTGTAAACGTCACTTATCATAGAGAGGAGTTTGTATACAAAGAACGTGAAAATGGACTGCTCGAAAAAATTGCAATTCGCAAGCGTCCAGGAACGGTAGGTATTTGTGCCGCGATCATGAATAAATATCATGTCGATGCTGTTCCTCATCTTATTTGTGGAGGGTTTTCACGCGAAGAAACGGAAAATGCATTGATCGATTTACAGTTTTTGGGGATAGACAATGTTTTGGCTCTTCGGGGGGATTCTATAAAAACAGAAGCCACTTTTCGTCCTCACAAAGATGGACATGCCAATGCCGTAGACTTAATTCATCAAATTTCTGACATGAATTCAGGAACTTATATTCTTGATGATGTTGAATTAAACAGTACTGATTTTTGTATAGGCGCAGCGGGTTATCCAGAAAAACACTTTGAATCTATGAACATGGCAACAGATTTACTCTACTTGAAGAAAAAAGTTGAGGCTGGTGCTTCTTACATCGTAACGCAAATGTTTTTTGATAACAAAAAGTATTTTGCCTTTGTAGATGCTTGTCGTGAAATGGGCATAAATGTGCCTATTATTCCGGGACTAAAGCCTATAAAATCGTTAAACCACATTTCATTTTTACCAAAATTTTTCCATGTCGATTTTCCGGAAGAGTTATCGAAAGAATTACTTAAATGCACTTCAAGTGAGGATGTAGAAAAGCTTGGAGTTGAATGGGGTATACATCAATCGAAAGAATTACTAGAAGCAAATGTTCCGTGTATTCACTATTATACAATGTCAAATTCAACGCAAGTAAAAACCATTGCGGAAAACATATTTTAAATGAAAAATCGAATAATAATCTTTGCGCTTTTATTATTGGCTACCGCCAGTTGGGCCCAGAAAAAGGAATCTATCAACTTGACCAATGCACTGATTGTAGGACAGTTTGAAAAAGAGGATGATCGTTATAATCTAGAGGTTGCTTTGACGGAGTTTTTCAACGAGAATGGGGTGAAGGCAATTCCTTCTTTGAATGTATTGAAACAAGGGTCAGACCTGAGGATGTTGTTGTTGGATACTTTAGAAGAGGTTGTCAGTAAAAAAGGAATTGACACCTATCTTTTGTGCAGTGTTCGAGGCTATGACCGACGCTTTAAGAAAGCTAGTTCTACCAATGATATGGAAACTGCGCTGGGCTATGGAACTTTGTTTTCTTTGTACAGAGCTGAAGTGGTTTCTGTAACCTTTGAGATTTTCATTTATCGCAACAATCAATTGGTTTTTTCTGATTTGGTGCGATGCGGCAATGTATCTACGAAAGAGAAAGTATTGATTCGTTTGAAAAAGAAGTTGGCAAAACGGATTCGTAAATGGTAATTGATTGAAACTATTCTCCCAAATAATTTAGAACTTCAACCAGTTTAAAATGGATTTCTTCCGAACTATTAGAAAGTAATTCCAACACGGGGTTTTCCCAATCGATGGCCTGAATTAAATACAATTTAAAAACGCCTTTATTTGTTGTGGTATCTCCATACCAACCAAGATCAACCGTTATATCTTCTTTCGCATATTTAATTTGCAATAGATCTTCTTGTAAATAAAGCACATTCTTTTCAACGGTAAAGTCGGTTTTGGGGTTGTACTGAAAAAATTCATTCTTTATGATTTGAAAATCCTCGGAAAGATCAAATTCATATTTTAAAAGACTCATTTTGAACTGTTTTTGTTTTTTTGAATAGTTTGACGCAGTGTCATCCACTCTTTGTCGACTCTTTTCGATCTATTTTCTAAAAGCCAGTAACCGTTCTACGTACTTGCCTACGATGTCGAATTCCAAGTTGACTTGATCGCCCACTTTCAATTGATGAAAATTGGTGTGCTCGTAGGTGTATGGAATGATACAAACGGAGAAGGATTGTTTTTCTGAATCCACCACGGTTAAACTTACGCCATTGATGGTTGCCGAACCTTTTTCAACCGTTACCATCGGATAGTCGTATTCAAATGTATATTTCCAACTTCCTTCTTGATTTTCAATTTTGATGCAAGTGGCGGTAGTGTCTACGTGACCTTGAACAATGTGCCCATCCAGGCGTCCGTTCATTTGCATGCAACGTTCTAAATTCACTTTTGTGCCAACTTGCCAAGCCCCGAGGTTGGTCTTGTCTAGGGTTTCTTTTATTGCTGTAACTGTATAGTTTTCATCCGTTAAGGCAACCACAGTTAAACAACATCCATTGTGAGCAACACTTTGGTCTATTTTTAATTCAGAGGTAAAAGCCGATGAAATTGTGAAATGTACATTTTCCAAGTCTTTTAGGATGGATTCTACGATGCCTATTTGTTCGATGATGCCTGTAAACATTAATTGCGAATTAAATGAATAAAACCTGACAAATCAAACGAGGTGATGCCGCTTAATTTTCGGGTAAATACTTTGCAGCTGTAAAAATACACACCTTCGAGCAAAGGCAGGTTGGTTTTTCGATCTATTCCATCCCAATTTATTTCTGGCGCTTCTGTATAAAAGAGTTCTTCACCCCATCTGTTGAAAATACGAAACTCTACTTTTTCCACATATTTTATTGGAAATATGGCGTGGTACCAACCATTGATTTGGTCCGAATTTGGCGTGAAAACATTGGGGAGATTATAGGTGACATCACAATTCTCTATACAGATTGTGTCTGTGGCCAAACTCTCATTGTTGTAGGGCATCGAGTCCATCGCTGTAATAAAAAAACAACCCACTAATCCTGTAAAGTCGCTATAGATGAACTCGGATTTACCGGCAGCACTTATTTTAGCAATTTGCTGGAATTCCTCTCCTTTACTTTTCGACTGATAAATTTGATAGGAAACGACATCGTCTGCACAATTGGTATCCACCGGTATCCAGGTGAATTTTAAAGTTGCATTTTCACAATCGGCAGTAAGGCTGGTTCCTGAAACAGGGCAAGGTTTTGTGTTGTCAGTTGCCTTTGAACAAATGATTTGTGACCAGTTGATTAAAGTGTCACTTAAATCGGGATGAGAATAGGTTCCATAGCTTTTTATTCGATAACAATACTCCATACCATTCACCAATGAATCGTCGAGATAATAAGAGGTATCTACACTAGCGAGGAGGGAAAACGAGTTGTTAAAGGCGCTGGAGGATCGGTAGACTTCATATTTGTGATTGATCCACGGGGTATTGTCGATCCATTGCAACGCAATTTGATTGTCATTGGGTATTGTTTCTACAAAAATGGAACGCGCATAAGAGGATTTGCCAACGGCTACATCGTTATTTTTCAACTCAATGATGTAGGAATAGGATTTTTCTCTCGTATTTAACAGGGTATCTATGTAAAGAGAATCCGAACCGATGAGGTAGGGGAATGTCGGCGTTGTAAATATTGGAGTAACTGGAAAATTTGAACCAGAAGCTCTATAGATGGTGTAAGAATAAGGCCCTGTAAAAAGCAAAGTGTCTAATTCTATAGGAGGTTTCCATTGAATACTATCATTTCCATGGGTCAACGATGTGCTGTCGATACTAACTTTGGTAATGATCGGCACATCGAAGGGTAATTCTACACAATTGGGAATGGCCAAGCAACTCTCTGTGCCTGAAGGATAAACGGCCGTAACTGTATAGCAATATCGATTGCCGGTTACAAGAGGTCCATTATCGAAAAACAGGGTGTTGTTTCTCCCGCTTATTTCACCAATTTTTTTGTAACCTAATTCAGTAGGTGAAAATGAACAACACGTGTCGGAAATATAGGTGGAATCTGACTTACGATAAACCACATAACCTGTTACGGAGTTACAGATTGAACTGTTCCAATTGATTGTTGCTTGATTTAAACTAGCAGCAACGTTGACATTTTGAACGGGTGTTCCTATGACTCGAATCTTTACTTTTTGAACACCTTTTAAGGACACAATGGGTCCTTTGTCTTCGGCTTGAATGGTCAACAAATAGGGTTCGTCTTGCACCATTCCACAATTTGGAGTCCATGTCAATTGCCCATCTATTGGGTTTGAGTTATTGCTTATGATTTGAAATTGAGCAGGATTTGAGCTAAAGTTGAATGGTAAACCATAAAAGGACCAAGACAATTCGGGTATATCAGAGGGAGAGGCAGGATTGTCGGTTGCTTGAAAATCTATTATTAATGTAGAATCTGCTTGTAAACATGTATCGAGGTCGGCAGCAAGTTGAGGAGGGTTATTGGAACAGTTTCCTTTGACAGTAACCTGCATGTCGCGAATAACGTGACCGATCTTGACCCCATTTCTGTATTCAGAAACCTTAATTGCGAAATTGAATTCTCCGTTTAGGTTGGGCGCATTCCACGAAATAATTCCAAACTGTGGGTCGATGCTAAAGGTTCCACCTCCAACATCTTGCGGAAATTGAAAAACATCTGGGATAGGCATGTCTTTACAGTCTTGCCCTTTACAACCAATTATTTCGTAAGCCAGACTGTCATTGTCAGGATCATAGCAGCCCAAAGCGTAAATCCACTCTTGACCAAAACAGGCTTCTTCGGGGCACGGACAATCTCCAAATAATAAGGAGTTATTTGGTTTTCCTAAGAAGGGTGAAATAATCAGTTCTGTTTGAATACAGAAAATTTCATTGACCGAATTGACGATATTGAGTACATTATTATTTCGATTGGGGTCTGTTATTGAAATAGTATAGATCCCGGGCCCAGAAAAAGTATGGATACCTGAAAATATATTTTGTTTGGTATCCGTACTTGGAAAATCAAAAAACTGTATTAAAGAAATAGTATCGGTAAAGCCATCACCATAGTTGATTTCTATTGTATTACGATTAGCTGCACTTGTCAATTTGGTACAGGTGGTCACAAAAAAACGATACGTATTACCATTGACATATTCGTAGGTTATTTCACCCGATCTATTGTGTGTGCACCATGCTGAAAGGCTCAACATGAGAAAACAAAAGAGTAAAACAATACGAATCATGGATTAAAGGTACAATTTTGATGCTTTTATAAAAGAAATTTAGGAACCTTTAAAGCAAGTATATACGTGGCTTTTGTTTTAACTTTATAAGCTAAAGTTTATTCAATCACTTTTAACTTCTGTTGCGATGAAGAAAATACTTTTTATACTTTCAATACTTTTATCGTTGGTTAGTTTTGGGCAGGCTCAAAAACCAAATTCAATTCCAATTGTAGCTTACTGGAGTATAGGTGATTCTTATGATTTTAAAATCACCAAAACAAAGGAAAAGCAAAATAAAGCAGGACAAATGGTTCCTGAAACTTTTAGATACATAGCTAATTTTGAAGTGATTGATTCATCGGATGTTCGTTATAAAATACGCTGGACCTTCAAAAATGACTTTACAAGATTAAATATCCCTAACGAGGTATTGGAAGAGTTGGGAGAGTTGGACATTTCGGAGGTCATCTATTATACGGATGAATTGGGCAGTTTTTTAGAAATCGAGAATTGGCAAGAGATATCTAATCAAATGAGGGAAGTGTTTGATCGATTAACTACAATCATGACCGCATCTGCGCCCGAAAAAAGAGAGAGTTTTGAACTGATGATGAAGCCAATTTTTCAGGTCTACCAGAGCAAAGAAGGGCTAGAAAATAAGGCTTTCGAAGAGTTGCGTGCTTTTCATTTCCCGTTTGGCTTCGAGTTTAATTCCAAACAAGTGCTGAAGTACCAAGATGAATTGCCCAATATGTTTGGAGGAAAACCAATTAAAGCCGAAACGAATATTATTGTTGAGAACTACAATTACGAGGATTCCTATTGCGAGCTAAAACAAACGATGAAGCTCAATGAAACGGATACCAAACGGGTGGTGATGGAATATTTGAAAATGACAGGTATGTCGAATCAAGAAGTTACTAAAGCCATGAAAAAAGCAGTTTTAAAAATCAATGACGACAATCGCTATCATTTGTTCTATTATCCAGGAGTTCCCTATTCCATTCAAATGAAACGAAATATAATCATTGATATAAACGGTTCTGAAACCAAAAGAAATGAATTGATAAAGATTGAAATTTTAGAATGAGTAAGATTTTAGAATCTAGGACCTTAGCCTTCGATTTAGTAGCGATTGTAGCAATTGCTGCTTTCATTTGTACAGCATATTTTTCTCATGGTTTTTATCAGGCAGATGAGCATTATCAAATAATTGAATTTGCTGGCTTTAAACTTGGGACTCATCAAGCCAATGATCTTCCTTGGGAATTTGCGGCTCAAATGAGATCTACATTACAACCCACTATTTGCGCTGGAATACTGAAGGTTGCTAATTTTTTCCACATAAATGATCCGTATTCTCAAACCTTCTTCTTGCGTTGCATTACTGCTTGTTTTGCACTATTTGTTATTCGACATTTTGTTCGGAAAACAAGTTCAATGATTGAAACAAACAATCAGAAAGTGATTTATTGGATCCTTTCATTTTCTCTTTGGTTTACTCCCTTTATAAGTGTGCGGTTTTCATCTGAAACTTTATCAGGCTTGTTTCTTTTGCTCGCATTGACTTTTTGCTTTGAGAAAGAGGATTCCTTAAAAAAGAATGTTTTCTTAGGTATGTTGTTAGGAATTGGTTTTTTATTGCGGTTTCAATTGGCTTTTGCGTTTGTAGGAATCATTCTTTGGTTATTAGTTATTGCCAAAATACAATGGAGAAGTCTTCTAATTATTTCAGTAAGTTTTACCCTTGTATTGCTGCTTGGTGTTTTGATTGACACATGGTTTTATGGAAATTGGGTCTTTACCCCTTGGAACTACTTTCACCAGAACATTATACAAGATGCGGCGAGTTTTTATGGGCGATCACCTTGGTATTTTTATATAGAAAAGATGATTTATGCACCAACAGTAATTATTGGTGTATTAATTGCTCTTTCACTTGTATTAATTTTATTGTTTAAGCCAAGAAATCTAATCATTTGGATTATAATTCCATATGTGATTGGACATTCTTTAGTAGCACACAAAGAAGAAAGGTTTTTGTTTCCTTTAATTTATCTATTTCCATTGATTTTAATGTTGGGAAACAAAATTTTAGTTTCTCTGTTCGATAAAAAAAGAATTATTATCATTTTTACAGGCATTTGCTTTACGTTGATTTGCGCGGTGAATGCAATCGGACTTACAGCTATGATGTTCAAGCCTGCAGGTATAGGTCGCTCTGGAATTACAAAACATATTCATCAGAATTATTCTGAACAAGAGGTGAATTTAATCTACTTTGTTTGGGCAAACCCTTATAATCCGTGGTTGGTTTTACCCATGAAGTTTTATCAAGAAAAGGAACTATCGGAAAAAAGAATAGACGATTGGAGTGAATTAAAAGATTTAGCAATTGATGATTCAAAAGTTAATTTATTAGTGATAAGAAAAGCGAATAGGGGAAACATAGAACTCGACAGTTTATTGAAGAATCACGCTATTGTATTTGAAAAACAAAGTGTTGCACCTTGGTTGGTTGATTTGAATGAGTATTATCAAGGATTTATTTCTGAGGATGTTTTGGAATTGTACAAAATTGTAAAAAAACGATAATCTAGGTATATTCTCCTGGGCGAGTGTTTAAGATCCGCGAGATACGAACAAGATTACTTCGTGAACCTTTGCGGTCGACGTGCAGTGGATATCAACCGCTACTCCCTTCCTACGGTCGGTCATGGACGTTTTTTGTTTGCCTTCTCGCTCAAACTGCGTTTGGACTCTCAATTTTAGAGGCATCAGTTATTACACTATTTCGCTGTTTTCTGAGAATTGTTTCATGTTACTTTACTAAAAGTTTGGCAGGATCAATAATTGGTAATATAAAATCAGCCAAGGCTGTTCCTTGAAAACGGGTCATTAGTATCCCGCGACTAGTTGAATAAACTATGGATGCCAAAGCATTTGATAATCCACCGTTAATATCAAGGGTTTCATCATTGATTGCTGTTGCCAATTCCTTGAAATTTTCAACATTAAAAACAAATACAAACGTGAAATTGGCACTTGCTTCTTGTTCATTCGTATGTTCTTCACTAATCGTAGCAATTTCAACTTGAAAATCAGTCTTTACCATGTTGTCTTCAAGACTAAATGCCAAGTCGAATTTCACCTCGTCTTCAAAAGAATGGATGTAATTGGTGTCAAATTCAAATGGACTGTTCATTTCAGCTTGTAAAATGCGAAAAGCGACTAAATGAATTTTCTCTGGAATAACTTTAGCTGACACGACTCAAAGGGCTTTTAGGTGAATTTAATTTGTATTTTTCAAATTTGCTCGATCGATGGTGTTTCCTAGTTCGTAGAACCGTAAAACTTACAGCCTCATGCATTTCTACTTCTTTGTATATTGTTTGGTTTTGTGGAACATGAATCAATTCTTCTCCCAGTTCGGCTTGTAATTTAGCCAATGAACGCAGGGTAAAGTTATGTTCACCCTTGAGCCATTTATTAATTTCAGATGGTTTCTTCCCTAAAGATTCGGCAAGTTCCTTTTGTGAAATCCCCTTCTCTTTAAGAATACGATTAATTCTAACCGTTAAATCTGCATACCAACGCACGAATATCTCGACATCTTTCGGTGTTTCGTCAATGATATCTTGTAAAAATTTGGCTCTCATATTTGGTATTATTTAAGGAACAAAGTTTTCGTCTTTTTCAAAATCAATATATCCTTCGTTTAATGCTTCTTTTATCTTTTCTGCAAACATTTGTGCCTCAATAAAAGTTGTTCTTGTTTTGCCAGCTTGACCTGCCCATGTTGTCTTCTCGTCTCCATTAAAAAGAATTAAAATTTCATTGGAAATACGAAGACAATACAAGCGCAATGGAAAATTAGCAAAAGAGACAACTTCCTCATCTAGATCCATTTCTCCTTTTGGCAATCCATGTGCCTCTCGTTCGTCTCTAAAGTATTCGGGTAAAGCTCCATCTTCATTTGCAATTACTTGAGAAATCAAATTGGTTAACTCTTGAAAATTTCTGTTGAATGCTTTTAATGTTGTTGTTCGTTTATTAAAGAATTTTTCCGTTTCTGATAAGGATGCATCTTCTTTGCGCACTGTAAAGATCTTACATTTAGCGCCTTCGTCATCCAATATCTCAACGGTAAAACTATTCATTTATTTCAATTTTTACAAATAAAATTAACTTATAAGTGAATTTGTGAGTGTTGAATCCGTACAGACACAAATTCTTCGAATACCGAAACTTATATAGTAATTGTGAATAACGGTCAATACCAATAATGATGGATCTTGTTTCATGCAATTGTGTTTTGTCCATTAGTTATTAACTGTTCTATTACTCCTGGGAGACCTAGTTCAGGGTAGCTTTTGCATTCAGAAAACAATCTACATCTAAAAAAACTTAAATGATCTATTGTTGATTTATACAAACTTCTCCTCAATGATACTAATTGGGGTGCACCATGAAGTTTATGGTTTCGGTATTCGTACAAACCATCAATTGTCGATTTACAAAATGCGTTCAGCTTTTCTTGGTTTATAGTAGAATTGAAAAATTGTTCGAGACGTTTTATGTAAAGGTCATCGAGTTTAAATAAATAATCTACTGAATTGTCATTTTTGTCTTTTCGATTTTCTGATCTCCAATTCTGAAACTCATTAAACGACATTCCAAGAAAAGTTCGTGTTCCTGCAAAAAACCAATCATAAACAATATGCCACATTTCACTTTTTATTAATTCCTCAATCGCTTCTTTATTGTTTAAACGGACAACTTTTTGGAAATTTTCCTTAAAGTTTTTTGTATGACTTTCTGATAATATGGCCTCTATATAAATCCAGGTAAATTCAATATTTTTGGTAAAAAAGTATTCTCTCCATAAAATTTCTGCGTTCAACAAATTAGCCTCCGCATTAGATTTGAGCTCTTTAATTTTTATTTCTGATTTTAATGCATTTAGAAACTCTCTGGATTTCCGATTCAATAAATTCGCAACTTTTGGTTTAAAACTGAAAACTCCATCTTTACCTTCAAATTTGAAACATAATTTGTAGTCTACAGAAACAGATTGCTCTGGCAAAGCATTCATTATTTTAAGAAATTTTTGAATTTTTTGTCTAATCTCCTGAGTTAATTCTTCATGTTTAAATCCTTTGTATCGTAGTTTTAAAAAGCATGAAACTTTCTCTAATTGGTCTTGATAATCTTCTGGAAATGTTTTAAATTTTCCAATCATTTCTTGTATTTCGCTGCAATTATATGTTAGCAATTCAAAGTCTAGAATTTCTTCATTCCTCTCAAGGATTATTCCATCAATTGGTAAATAAAGAATTATTTGTTCTTGTATAAAAAGCTCATCTAACACTTTTTTCATTTGACCCTTTAAATCTATCGAGTGCCTAAAACTTTTACGTAATCGGTCGTCCAATTGATTTGGAGCTTCTAACCCAACTTCAAGTACAAGCATTTTCACCAAGGCCTGAATGGTTAATTCCATTTCAACCAGATGCTTCTTTAAGGGATGAGGACAGATTAAAAACGACACTACTTCTTCTACCAAAAAATAATAGTAGTCCTCAGAAAATTGGTCGATGTTCTTCACTAACTCCCCTAATTGTTTTGAGTTGTCCCTAATAAAATCTCGATCACTCTGACTTTTTTTTCTTTTGAAATCATCAACGAGTAACTGTATTTCGGCTCGAGCATCATTATTTTCACTAAAAACTGGTATTTTAGATAAACTTCTATGTCGTAATAATTCAGCGATATTGCTCCATTTTTTTTGGTCTTGATTGTACTTTAATTGCCATTCAATTCTTCGAAGAATCGAACACCAAGTTTCAATCGCCATATCAGGTGTTCTCCCTGCAAATCGAGTACATAAGTGCCAGTAAAATAAAAAGTAGTTTAATTTTTCTTCGGTGATAGAATCGCTGTGTGTAACTTTTAGCATGTTTGTTAATCAATAGATTAACTAAAGATAATAACTTCTAATTAAAAAAGATTAAAAAGTAATCAACGTTTAGATTACTTTTTTAACATTAAAATTCCATCTTGCAATCAACTACCCTTAACCTTGATTCTAGTCATGGTGCTGCATTCTTGATTCCAGCATCCACCTCATTAAAAATTATTCTAATCAATTAATCATAAAAATCCACCCTCCAACCATTTTCCCTCACCCCTTAAACTTCTTATTCTGCAAGCGTTTAAAGTTCAAACTCCTCTCTCCAAAATTAATGAGCAGACCTACCTCCAAATTGTAGGCTTCGAGGTAATTAATGGCCTGGGCAAAATGAACATCTTCTAGTTGTGTCTGAGCCTTGATTTCAACGGAAAGCACTTCGCTGACCAAAAAATCCACGCGACGGGTGCCAATGTTTTGGTTGTGGTAATAAATCGGCATTTCAAATTCTCGTGAAAAAGGAAGTTCTGCTAGTGAATACTCAATGGCCAATGCACGTTGGTAAATGACTTCTTGGAATCCATTGCCCAAAGTTGAGTGAACTTTCATGGCGCAACCAATCACTTTGGAGGTTAAATCTGAATATTTATATTGCTCGTTAATCATACTATTTCAGCTTCGTTAATTCACCCACACCCACTGTCTGAACTTTGATTTGTATGATTGGTGTGATTTTGTTGATTCCAATAATTTTATTGATTCCAGCATCCACCTCATCAAAAATCATTCTAATCATTTAATCATAAAAATCACCGTTCAGACATTTTTTTACGCGCTCTCCACAATCGCTATCTCCTCCTCCGTCAACCCATAAAGTTCATAAACCATCCGATCAATCTCAGCTTTTAGCTCCAGCTCCTCCTTTTTCTTGGTTTCGAAGACTTCCATCCATTCCATTTCTTGAAGCTTGGATAAAGGTGTGCCGCCTGCTTTTTTGATGGCTTTGTTGAGTTATTTGGTTCAACAGCTTCAGTGTCCTTGTTTTCATTTTTTGAGGGTTTAGGGTTTTACAAGTAAGTAATATTAGTGATTAGAGCGAGTGGGAGGCTCGCGCTAACAGCTTAAGGTTAAATCTTTTAAGAATGAAAATTTAATATTTAATTTTTAAATCGCCGTTATACTTTTTGTCCAAATCATATAGGATTCGATCAGATTTAGAGAAATCAATTTCATATTTTTCGCATACCGCCTTTAGTTTTTCCAAATAAGTAAAATACATCTCGATCTGTTTTTCCAGATTGTTTAGGGGGATTTTTAGTACCTCATTATTGATAAATCGAAATACGCGTTGGTCAATAATCTGATAAATATTTGGGTTTTTAAAACGCAAAATACTCGATGCCATCGGCAATCTTACTCCATGTCCTGTCAATAGATCCGACAATATGTTTTTTGTAAGCTCCTTGTCTAAGTCACTATCTGTTTTCTTTATTCTGTTTAATAATTCGATAGCCTTTTCGGATATTGGCGCATATCGGTTTACTTTCCATAGGACTATTTCATTGATGATTTCTTGACTAAAATCTGAGTCCAACTTGTCGAGTTTTTGTGTAAGATTTTTTTGATAATTGTAGTTCGTTCCAGTCAAGTCATCTTTATTAAAGGAAATATTTTCAATGTTTTTCATTAGTTATGATTTTTTAAAATAAGATTATTAAACTGGCCTCGGGGACCTTTAGTCCGCGCTTTTTGTTTGCAAGGTCATTCAGAGAAAACTCTTTTCAAGAGTTGATAAGATCTTCTAAACCTAGTTTTTATTCATCACCGTCAAATGGTTCATGGCTGTCGGATACAACAGGGCATTGACCTTCTTTCCAGTCTTTTTTCAAGACTTTAAAACAGACTAAATAAAAGGCTTCAAGTTTCGAGCCGCCCTTATCCTGAATATAATAGTCACTGAAATCAAATCGAACGTAGTTATCTGCTGTGACAATCTCCTTTACTGAGAACCAAGCCTCGATAGTTTCTACTAAGAGCATCATATAGGTCCAATTATTGTGAAAAGACTGCTCCTCATTTTTCCAAAAGGTTTGGGGCATAAAGAGGCCACTTTCCCTTAAATTATTTAAACGATTGTCTTGATTCAGAAATTCAGTAAAGTATTCGTTTATTTGAAATCGTTCTTTTTTTGTGAGTAGCATAAGATTCAATTTTTAAAATTGTAGCAGTAAAGAAATCAACTCGTAATGACAAGTTGTGAGGTCTTATTTTGATTCAAATATAGTGAATCAAATTTCAAATGGGCGAAAATAATAAGGGGTAATTAAATTGGTTTTGAAAGAAAGCAAGGTTTACTGATTAGCACGAGCGGGTGGAGAAAATGCTTGGTGAATTTTTTGTAGGCTTTGCTAACGGCAGTATGGTCCTGTGTCCTTAGGAATTTGTTGAGGACAGACTTTTGGAATAAGGACATAGGTATAACTTTGCATTAAAGATAATATCCTTGATTCTAATCTAGTTTGATTTTTAAAATGAAATATCAATAAATTATCAAACGACTCAATAATAATCATAAGATTAGGAGCAGGAAAGAATGTCTTTGCCTTCTCGCTCAAACTGCGTTTGGACTCGATGCACTTAGGATTACTTCGTGAACCTTTGCGGTCGACGTGCAGTGGATATCAACCGCTACTCCCTTCCTACGGTCGGTCATGGGCATTTTTTGTTTG
>JAHKAT010000348.1 GCA_018825925.1 Bacteroidota bacterium
AGTCATAAAAAAGCGGGAACGAATAGCCCGACCCGGAGGGACACGCCCAAATAAAAAATAAAACACAACTAGCCAAAGGCCAAAAGCTAACAGTTAAAAGCTTATATAAAATGAAAAAAGTACTTTTTATCGATCGTGATGGAACGATTGTTTTGGAACCAGAAGGGTATCAATTAGACAGCCTGGAAAAATTAGAGTTTTACCCAAAAGCTTTTCAGTATTTGGCTAAAATTGCTAATGAACTGGATTATGAATTAGTAATGGTAACAAATCAGGACGGATTGGGAACAAATAGTTTCCCGGAAGATACGTTTTGGCCAACGCAAAATTTCATCCTGAGAGCTTTTGAAAATGAAGGAGTTTTATTCGACGATATTTTTGTAGACCGCTCTTTTCCTGAAGATAATGCACCTACTCGTAAGCCGCGAACGGGTATGTTGACTAAATATATTGATAATCCGGCCTATGATTTGGCTAACTCATTTGTATTAGGAGATCGTTTAACTGACATTGAATTGGCTAAAAACTTGGGAGCAAAGGCCATTTTTATGAACACTGCTGATGGTGCTGGAAGCTCTGAAATTGCTTCAAAACGTGAGGAATTAGACGACGTGATTAGTTTGCAATCTACGGATTGGAAACAAATTTACGAGTTCTTGAAACTAGAAGCACGTTCAGCTACGATTTCGAGAAAAACAAATGAAACCGATATTTACATCAACTTGAACCTTGATGGTACAGGGAAAAGCAAAATCGAAACCGGAATTGCCTTTTTTGATCACATGCTTGACCAAATTGCACGTCATGGACAAATGGACTTAGAAATTCTTGTAAAAGGAGATTTAGAAGTAGATGAGCATCACACTATTGAAGATACAGCCATTGCTCTAGGAGAAGTTTTTGCAAAAGCATTAGGAAACAAATTAGGTATTGAAAGATATGGTTTTTGTTTACCCATGGACGACTGCTTAGCACAGGTGGCTATTGACTTTGGAGGTAGAAACTGGTTGGTTTGGGAAACCGAATTCAAACGTGAAATGGTAGGGAAGATGCCCACAGAGATGTTCTTGCATTTCTTCAAATCGTTCTCAGACGGAGCTAAAGCAAACATCAACATAAAAGCCGAAGGCGACAATGAACATCATAAAATTGAAGCGATTTTCAAGGCTTTCGCTAAAGCGATAAAAGTTGCCGTGAAACGCGATACAGAGAAAATGATTTTGCCATCGACTAAAGGAATGTTGTAATTGCTATGGGCTTTCGGCTATGGGCAATCCGCTCAAAGCCGAAAGCTCAAAGCTGAAAGCCTATATAAATGAAATTAGTAATAATAAACTACGGAGCAGGAAACATTCAAAGTATTATGTTTGCCATCGAAAGATTGGGATATAAGGCGGTATTGAGTAATGATCCAGCCGAGATAAAAGCAGCCGATAAAGTAATTTTTCCAGGTGTTGGTGAGGCGAGTTCAGCAATGAAAATGCTTTTGGCAAGTGGTCTTGATGCATTGATTCCAACATTGACGCAGCCTGTCTTAGGTATTTGTCTTGGAATGCAATTAATGTGCAATAAAACCGAAGAAGGAAACACCCAGGGATTGGGAATTTTTGACGTAGATGTGCTTAAATTTTCGAATAAGGTAAAAGTGCCTCAAATGGGTTGGAATACAATTTACAACCTGAAATCAGATTTGTTTAAAGACATTTCAGAAGACGAATACATGTATTTAGTCCACAGTTTTTACGCTCCTGATTGCGTAGAATCGATTGCGACTACAAATTACGAACAAGAATATGCTTCGGCACTGCAAAAAAACAATTTTTACGGAACCCAATTTCACCCAGAAAAAAGTGGTGACGTAGGGGAGAAAATTCTGGGAAATTTTCTGCAACTTTAAACTTTAAACCAAAAAGAAATCATGCGTATAATACCAGCCATAGACATCATTGACGGAAAATGTGTTCGCTTATCAAAAGGCGATTACAATACCAAAATTATATATAATGAAAACCCGCTTGAAGTTGCCAAAGAATTTGAAGCACATGGAATTGAATACTTACACTTAGTAGATCTGGACGGAGCGAAATCAAGTAAAATAGTCAATTATAAAATACTAGAACAAATTGCAAGTCAAACGAGTTTAAAAATCGATTTTGGTGGTGGATTAAAGTCGGATGCCGATTTGAAAATTGCTTTTGAAAGTGGTGCGAACCAAATTACTGGTGGAAGTATCGCTGTAAAAAATAGAACTATTTTCGAAAAATGGATCGCAGAATATGGAGCAGATAAAATTATTCTAGGTGCTGACGCAAATAACGAAAAAGTAGCTGTTTCTGGTTGGTTAGAAGAATCAGATCAGGAGTTGGTTCCTTTTATTCAAGGGTATCAATCAAAAGGAATTGAGTACGTAATTTGTACAGATATAGCCAAAGACGGAATGCTTGAAGGTCCGAGTTTTGATTTATACGCGAAGATTTTGGCGGAAGCCCAAGGAATCAAATTAATCGCTTCAGGTGGAATTTCGACTTTTGATGAATTACCTAAACTAGCCGAATTAGGTTGTGAAGGAACCATCATAGGTAAAGCGATTTACGAAGGAAGGATTTCAATGAAACAACTAGAGAACTACGTTTTGAGTAGTAAGCCATAAGGATTAAGTTGTAAGTATGGGAGAAGATATAATCAAGGTAAAGAGTTTTTCATTTGCGATTAGAATGGTGAACCTCTACAAGACTTTAGTTTCTAGAAATGAATATGTCATGAGTAAACAAGTTTTGCGTTCCGGTACTTCAATAGGTGCTAATATTCGAGAAGCGAAAAATGCGGAAAGTAGAGCTGATTTTATTCATAAAATGGGAATTTCTCAAAAAGAGGCAGACGAGACTTTATACTGGTTAGATCTTTTACAAGCAACAAAATACCTTTCACTAGAAGAATTTGAGAGTTTACATAACGATGGCGTTGAAGTTTTAAAACTGATAAAAAGCATTATCATCTCTGCTAAAAACGATCAGAAGAATACTTAATGCTTCATCCTTATTAATTAATACTTACTATACATGTTAACAAAAAGAATAATCCCCTGTTTAGATATAAAAAATGGACGTACCGTTAAAGGCGTAAATTTTGTAGATTTGCGTGATGCTGGTGATCCGGTGGAATTAGCGAAGATTTATTCGGATGAAGGAGCTGACGAATTGGTTTTTCTAGACATTTCAGCAACTGAAGAACGCCGAAAAACATTAGTCAATTTGGTACGTGAAGTTGCGGCAACAATTAATATTCCGTTTACTGTTGGTGGAGGAATTTCTTCTGTAGCAGATGTCGAAGTATTGTTGCAAAACGGAGCAGATAAAGTTTCGATCAATTCATCAGCGATAAAAAATCCGCAGTTAATTAATGATTTGGCTAACAAATTTGGAAGCCAATGCGTGGTTGTAGCGATTGATGCCAAGCAAGTGGATGGGCAATGGATCGTTCATTTAATGGGTGGAAAAGTACCTACAGAATTGAATTTATTTGACTGGGCAGTTGAAGTAGCTGATAGAGGAGCAGGAGAAATTTTGTTTACCTCTATGGACAATGACGGAACTAAGAATGGTTTTGCTAATGAAGCTTTGGCTAAACTATCAACGCTAGTTAATATTCCGATTATTTCTTCGGGAGGAGCAGGAAATATGCAGCATTTTGTTGACAGTTTTAATAGCGGACAGGCAGATGCAGCACTAGCGGCAAGCGTATTTCATTTTAAAGAAATTGAAATAAAATCCTTGAAGCAAGAATTGAGAAATAATAATATCGCAGTGCGATTATAAAACATAAAAAAAAGAGCAAAGAAGTCAGATCTAAAAATCTTTCCATATTTGAATCTTTTAATCATTAAATAGTAGAAAATGAACATAGATTTTTCAAAAAGCGCACACGGATTAATCCCGGCCATTATACAAGATAGC
>JAHKAT010000031.1 GCA_018825925.1 Bacteroidota bacterium
AACATGAATTCACCAAAGCATTTATTAAAGATCGTAAAATGATTGGTGCTGTTCGACCGAGCTCGAGATTTCTAGTAAAAAAGATGCTCGCCAATGTCGATTTTGAAAAAGCTAGAATAATAGTTGAACTAGGACCAGGTACTGGGGTTTTTACGAAAAAAATAGTTGAGAAAATGCACCCAGAGTGTCGTTTGTTGATTTTTGAACTAAACGACGGCTTTTACAAACGATTGAAGGAGGACATTTCCGATCCTCGTTGTATTTTCATTCATGATAGCGCTGAATTTATTGACAAATATCTCAAAGAGCACCATCTTGGAAAGGCAGATTTTATTCTGTCCTCATTGCCCTTAGCAAATTTCCCTGCACGACTTCGTAAAAGGCTGGTTATTGCGAGTTCACAAAACATTAATCAAAACGGTAAGTTTATTCAGTTTCAATATTCAACTCAATCGAAAGTTTTGTTTGAATCCGTCTTTGAAAAAGTGCAAATAAAATTCACACTTTGGAACTTCCCTCCTGCTTTTGTTTTTACCTGTGGTCATTGATTAGAATCAGCATTTAAATCAACAATTCATACCCTTAACACTTTTCCACCCAATTTTTGGAACGAATTTTGGCTTCTTTACGTTAATATATAAAATGAACCGTCATGAAAGCAATTAAAGAAAAAATTACTCAAGGGACCAAAACATACATCATTAGAAAGATTGGTAAGCAAAAAAATTACAGTTTTGATCAGGCCATTACGCACTTAGGAGTGAGGAATACCAATGCCAAGTAAACATCAATGAAGTTTATTGAATCGATCTAAAAATCGAATCCACCACCGCCTCCTTCGCTATTGCCTGACTTTTTTGAAACCTCATACTTACCAAAACGGTAAGTAACTGTTAAATAAGCACGGCGAGTCTGCCATTTATAATTTCCCGTTTGACGGTTTCCGTTTTGACTCAAATCATATTGAAAACCTTGTGTATTGAATACATCACTTACTCTAGCTCCTATCACCCAATTTCCATCTTTTAGTTTTTTCTGGGCAGATAAATCTACAGCCGAGCGAGGCAAAACAGTTCCTTGAGCTGTAATTCTAGGTGAATTATATCTAATATTCATTTGAAAACTCGCTGTTTTCTTCCAGAAGTCGATTGAACCTGAGTATTTTACCGCAAAATTATATCCCGAATTTGTAAAGGTCGATTCTCCCGTCCGATCCAAGTAAACAATACGGTCTGTATTAATCGAGATATTATTTCGGAAATTTTTTGTTGGCTTGTAATTGATAATAAACTCTGTTCCGAAGCTATTACTTTGATCAATATTTTGATAGGTCACCGCAGAAGTATTGTTCGGGAAAAACACTTTAAATCGCTGAATAACTCCAGTGGTTAAACGATAAAAAGCAGAACCAGAGAAGGTCCATTTGTTTTTATCCAGTACATATGATAAATCGAGACTGTTAATGTATTCTGGCTGCAAGTACGGATTTCCTGTTCTCAAGTTATTCGGATCTGAATAGTCAGAAAATGGATTCAACTGATGAGAACTTGCTCTATTGATTCGTCTGCTATAACTTAGTCCCCACTCTTTTTCTTTTGATTGGTTGTAACGGATATGTGCCGACGGGAAAAAGTTGAAATAGGTATTATTGATGGAAATGTTTTTGGATTCAAGAACTGGGTTTTGAACAGCATATTCTGGTCGCACCCCAACCTGGTATTTCAATTTTCCAAGTGCCTGTCCAAGAATAAAGTATGTAGAAGTAATACTTTCGTGGTACTCATAGGAAAAATTGGCAAGAGTATCCGGATTCCATTCATTGGTTGAATTTTGTAATCGTTCGGAGTAACTTAAGTTGTTTTGATTTCGAATTATTTGTTTTGCACCGGCTTCTATGCGAATGGCTCTTTTACTAAAAACTTTTGAATAATCTACTTGGCCGGTAGTCACCTGGTTGTTTTCATCATTGGACAATCTTTGCTGTAAAAAATCAGAATCATCAGGTTCACCATTCGAGATTTCACTTCGCTCAACATAGGTCCCACTTCTATTTTCCTGTCCATCAGAAAATCTAAAATTCGCAGAAAACTCACCTAAATCTTCTTTGAATTTCCACTGATAAAAAAGATTGTAATCATTGTTTTTATCTTTTGAAGGATCAGTCATTCGTCTATTCCATTGACGTAAAATATCATCATTTTCATTGGTGAGCACATTGGTTAAATTCCCAAAACGAAAATGCTCACTTGTATTCAGGGTCGTGGAAATCCCAATGGTTTTATTTTCAGACAAGGAATAATCAAATCCAAAACGTGTTGTGTTGTTTTTCCTAAGGTCAGTACCTGGTCTCGATTGTGTCAAAGTAGTTACATTGCCATTTGAATCGGCTATGGTCGTAATTCCATTAAAATCTCTGAATCCTTCAGTGTAATTGTAGCTGTAATTTCCATAAATATTCAATTTATTGTTACGTATACTCAACCCGGCTGAACCTTGGTATAAATTTCCTGTCGCCGCTGTGGCACTTACCTCTCCATTAATACCGCGTAGTTTATTTTTTTTCAGAACAATGTTGATTATTCCTGAAGTTCCATCTGGGTCATATTTGGCTGATGGATTGGTGACTACCTCAATTCGCTCTATACTACTGGATGGAATCGATCTTAAAATACTTTCCGTCGAACCAGCCATGGTTGATGGTCGACCGTCAATAAGAACCAATACGTTTCCATCTCCACGAAGTGAAATATTTCCATCTTGATCCACTTCTATTGAAGGAACATTGTTTAGCACGTCTGTCGCACTACCACCCTGATTATTAATGTCTTCACCAACATTATAGGTTCTTTTGTCTATACCAATTTTCAAAACATCCAACTGCCCTACCGCTTTCACTTCTCCAAGCTCTTGAACGGCGCTAGATAAATTCAAAGCAATTTTACCTATATTTTTTTCTCGCTCGTCATCGGAGACAAAGCCTAAATTCAACCATTTCGTATTATAACCAATAAATGATAGTCGAAGCAAATAGGCTTGGGGTGCTAAAGGACCAATTGAGAAATTTCCCGAAGAATCAGTCAAACCACCTGTTACAATGCTTGAATCTTCAACGTTTAAAAGGACAACGCTTACGAATTCTAATTTCTGCAAAGAAGAACTGTCTAATACTTGACCTGTTAAAGTAATTGATTTAACACCTTTTGCACCAGGAGACAATTGAGATATACCCAAAAATGGCACAAAAATTAGAAGGAGGAGAATATATTTTTTCATTTTGGAAGTGCAAAGATATAGTATTAAAAGTGGATTCAATTATTTATAACCTTCCTTAACTTTTTCTAACATTTCATTCATTAAGATACATTCCTCCGTAGTGATCCCTAAATCTTTGATGGATGGAAAATCTTCCGATTTATCTATTTCACCCAACAAATCCAACCCTTTCTCTGTAATATGCAAATAGGTTTGTCTCCTATCTTCTTTACACTGAAATTTTCGCACCCACGTCTTTTCTAATAGCTTATCAATCAACCTTGTAGTGTTGGGCGATTTCTCAATCATTCGATCCTTCACCGTATTAATTGTCAAAGGTTCCTTCGCTCCGCGCAAAATTCTTAAAATATTGAATTGAGCCATTGACAAGTCAAATTGTGCTATATACTTTGTATGCACCGCGCCAATAGCATTGGAGGTTAAACGAATATTAATCACAAGCTTATGACTCTCACTTTGAAAATTTCCTTTTAACTCTTGTTCTCCATTCATGTTGCAAAATTAATTACCATGGTAATAATATCAAAGAAAACATTGCAAATAAATCACTTAACTCTAAAAAAACGAGTTTTTTCGGCCCATTAAAGATCACACATTTCTAATGTAGAGAATAGGATGAATGATTTTTACAAATATGAAAAGACTGAGTTTAAAGCTGACCTACAACCATTTGAAATCAAAATCATCCAAGGTTGGTGTCGTTTTTGATTCAAATTCTAGCTTATGTATTCCAGGCAGAAGCTCCAATAAATTATTTTCAAAGCGAATTCCATTTTTGGTCGAAAAAACCATAAATTGATGGATAAATTCTTTGTTTTCTATTATAAGCTCCCCTTTACCTGTCACTTCGTTGTATTCTAATTTAAACTTAACTTGGTCTTTTGTTGCTATTTTTCTGTTGTTCACAAGATGTGCGAACGAACGGCTATACTTTTGGTCGGATTTTATCTCAAATTCAACAACAAAATCTTTTGATTGAAATTCAGCTGAATACAAATTCTCTCCAACCAAAAACGAGGACTGTGGTTGTACTTCAAACATTGAAAAGTCTTCAAATAATTTTTTGCCCTGTAAGTCATAAACAGTAGTCAAAACTCGTACATCCTTTGTTTCAGGGCTAGAACTCACTAAAAAATACTTTTCTTTTCCCAGTTCTTCAGTCTTTTCAAGTATCGCAATATCTTCAAAGTCTTTTTTCACTTGATAATGCAAGGCCTTCCAATTCCCGTAATAATCTATGCTCGACCATGTTGGTGCTGGCCACACATCATTTACTTGCCAATAAAGGGTTCCCATGCACCGCGGGGCTTGAATACGATGTGACGATATCGCTATCCCTACAGCTTTGGCTTGCGTCAATTGTGATAAATAAACGAAGTTTTCAAAATCACTCGGTTCACCATAAAGTCGCTTGGTTTGTTTGCCTATCATTTGATTGCCCACATAGCTTTTTTGATGATTTTTCATCACCTCACTTTCTAAATTCCAATCACTGGGTGCTGCAAACATTGATATCGTTGACATCTGTGGAAAGGACTGAAAACCATATTCAGCATTAAATCTTCCACTTTTTTTATCGAAATCTTCAATCGGATCCTTACCGTGCCATACACCCCAATAATGTTGTGAACCTTGGTTGTAATATTCTGTTTTACCCCAATTACTTAATGGCGATGTATGAATATAGGGAACATCCGTAAAAAGCTCAATTCGCTCTGGAAGTAGGGTTTGAAACAGCTTTTTATAGTCTGGTTCTATTATTTCTGCCTCTTTTCCAAAGATCAAATATTTCGCTTGGAATCCCCAGTTTTTCCATGCCACATCTACCTCATTGTTTCCATTAAACAAAACCACGGAAGGATGCGAGGAAATTCTAGGGATCTGATAATCAAACTCTTCCCGCACGTTCTCTAAAAAAGAGGTATCTCCAGGATACATGGCACAAGCAAACATAAAGTCCTGCCAAACCATCAATCCTAATCGATCACAGGTCTCATAGAACACCTCGTCTGGATAATACCCTCCTCCCCAAACTCTCACCATGTTGTAATTGGCTTTTGCCATATCCTCAACCAAATCAACAATCTGAGCATCACTTACCCGAGCTGGAAAAACATCCTGAGGAATATAATCCCCGCCTTTGCAAAATATTGGGCGACCATTGACCTCAATTACATAACTCGTTCCAATTTCATCTTTTTCTTGAATCAAACGAGAAGTTCGTATTCCAAAAATGACTTTTTGCTTTGCAATCAATTGATTTTTTTCATCATAAAAAAACCATTCATCCTCGTACAACTCTTGGTTTCCTTGACCTTTTGGCCACCAGAGCTTGGGATTATCAACGGTTACAGTACGATGTAAGCTGGTTCCCTTTGGTTCCATGATTTCATTTCCAAAAAGCCCACTTTTCCATTGAATCTTTCCTTTGAAATAATCGAGAAACTGAACCTCAAGATGCAACTCAGCAGAATTCAATGCGACACCTTTTGTTTGAACTGATTTTGATCGAATAATATTGGAATCAAAAGTTGAAATAAGCACCTCTTTCCAAAATCCTTTCGTATTGATTCTCAACGACC
>JAHKAT010000349.1 GCA_018825925.1 Bacteroidota bacterium
CATTTTAAGAAGAAAGTTTTAAGAATTCTACATACTCACCCAGTCTATATCTTTCGATAAACTAGCTAAAGTTTTGCTCTCTAATGAATTAAGCTCTGTAGTGTATTGGTAAGTCCAATTTGCTTGAGGAGGCATACTAAGTAAGATGGATTCAGTTCTTCCACCTGAAACTAAACCGAATTTGGTTCCTCTATCGTGAACAAGGTTGAATTCTACGTATCGACCTCTGCGCAGATTTCGCCAAGCTAAATTTTGTTCAGAATAGGTATCATTGATTCCCATTTGAACTTGTTGTGCATATATTTTTGGAAAAGAAAGGGCTAATCTTTTAGCGAATTCAAACCATTTTTCTTTGGGTAAAATAGTGGTGTCATTTTGATGGTCATAAAAGATTCCACCTACCCCTCGTGTTTCATTTCTGTGCGGTAAGAAAAAATAATCGTCAGCTCCTTTTTTAAACTTGTTGTAAAAATCAGGATGGAATTCATCACATATTTCTTTCAATTGTCTATGGAACACACCTGCTCTTTTTGGATCAATATAGTGGGGCGTTAAATCAATTCCTCCACCAAACCAAAATTCACCATTATCCATTTCAAAATAACGAACATTCATGTGAATAATTGGAAGAAACGGGTTGTAAGGATGTAAAACAATTGAAACTCCTGTCGCAAAAAACGCTTTTCCATTTAGGTTCATTTGTTTTTTCATTACCTCTGTCACTGGTCCAAACACTTTCGAAAATGCAACGCCTCCTTTTTCTAAGACTTCTCCATTGGCCAGTGTCATCGTTACTCCACCACCACCTTCTTCCCTCGTATAAGGGTCTTCATTAAATTTTTCTTGGCCATCTAGCAACTCTAATTCTTTCACAATTTGAAGTTGCATTTTTCGCATTTCGTCAGCGATCCAATCTTTATTCATACAGGTTGCCAACAGTTATTATTTCGTAATCTTGAAACTTGAATAAATATCCATTTTGATTTTCAAAACCATTTCCTCTTCCTTTTTCAATGAAGTTAAAATGATTCATCAACAATCCTTTTTCTTTTTTCTGTAGTAACATCACTTCGCCTGTATACAACAGTAAATCATAACCCTGAACAGCCATTTTACTCATATCTGAGTTGTACAACTTGCGATATTCTTTATGAATTTCTTTAATTTCTGGTTTCTCATAATAAAAATCATGAGGTGCGATGTAATGTAAGTTGATTTTACTTTTGTTCTTTGTCGGTAAATCATCCAAATTTGCCGCGTCTTTTGTCGCATAAACAAAGAGGTTTTCATTATCAATTTTTGAACTCGCTTTGTTTAAGTTGTTAAAAAAAGTACGCGTCGCTGCTTTGTTATTAGAAAGAAAAACCAATTTTGTTTTTCCAGAAATGAAGGTTTGAAAATTATCTAAATCGGCTTCAATCAATTTAGTATTTAGAGCTTTAGGATCTCTTGTAAATGATTTACGAAATGCGTTATACATTGCAAGATCGTCATCACTTTTCGATTTAACCACAACTATTCGTTCAGTAGTTTTTGTTTTAACAAGATAAGAGGCCAAACCCTCCGCTAAAGTGACATCTGAAGCCACAGCCTCGTATACGAATGGATTGCCTTCCACAATTTCGTAATTCGTTGAAAACGGGCAAATCATCCGAACCGATCGTTCTTTACACCAATCTGCAACCAAAGAGGCGGTATTTCCAAAAAATGGGCCTATTAATATGTCTGCATTTTGAATCTCTTTTTTCTTCAATATTTCTTCCACACTTGAAGAATCATTTTTAGAGTCGAAAATTAAAATCTTCGCTTTTAAGCCTTCTTCTTCTAATTTGTCAATCGCCAGTTTTGCTCCCATATAAAACTCCGCTGCCATATCAGAAATTGCTGTCGATTGTGTTGACTCACCATCCAAGTTTAAAGGCATCAAAAGAACAATTTTGTACTCATTCTTTTTCTTAAACAATAAGGCAGAATCCACTTTTTGACGCTCGGCAACCTTGTCAACAGTTCTAATTTCAACGCGTTCAACCTTTTCCTTTTTGATAGGTATTTTAAGTACGTCGCCTGGTTTTATTTTATCGAAGACTTGACCTGAAGCCATGGTCTCACTAAACCAAAAAACAGCAAAAATAGCCGTCCAAACTGGC
>JAHKAT010000350.1 GCA_018825925.1 Bacteroidota bacterium
AACTCCACAGTATACCAACACCAGCGGAAAAGAAAACACTGAGACAAAAGCTGTTTGGCAATTCCAACCTTGCTTCACCTTCAACTGTTAAAGTCCCTACAGATGGTTTGAATAAATTGAATAAAGAGATTCATCAAATCAAAGATCGTGAAACGAGAAAAGAACAGGAAGCCAACACCACATTAATTCAGCTTCAACAAAAAAGTAAAACCTTGTCATTAGCCATAACTAGTGGATTTGCCTATTTTGAAAAGGGGATACTTGACAATTTAGAACAAGAAGCAGAAAAAGCCTCAAACAGCAGTAAAACGATATCCTATGTATTGATCATCTTTAGCGTGTTGGTAGCCTCTTTAATAGCAATTGCTCTGTATTCAATCTACCTTTACATCAGTAAAAACAATGCCTATAATAAGGAATTAGAAGTTGCTAAAGTTCGATCCGACGAACTCGTTCAAACCAAAGAGCGGTTTTTAGCAAACATGAGTCACGAGATTCGAACACCTCTAAATGCAATTTCTGGTTTTGCTTCATTGCTGGCAAAAGAAAAAATGGATCCTAAACAAAAAGAGAAAGTGGACATCATACATCAATCGAGTCACCACCTCACCGAATTAATTAACCAAATTTTGGATTTAACGAAACTACAATCCAATAAAATGATCGTTGAGAATACAGCATTTAACTTGGCTACAGAAGTATCCTGGATTTCGAAAATCATGGAGAATGAAGTTGAAAAACGCAATAATAAATTTTCAATGCAGGTAGGTGAAGCCGTGCCAAATCATTTGATTGGCGACCCCATGAAACTGAAACAAATCATACTAAACCTTTGCAGCAATGCTATAAAATTTACTGAAAATGGAATGGTTGAGTTAAACATACAATCCGTTCAACTAAACAACCAAGAAATTGAATTACGATTGAAGGTTTCAGATACAGGCATTGGTATTTCACAAGAAAAGCAAGCAACAATTTTTGATGAATTTGAACAAGCAGAAACGAGCACTCAGCGTCAATACGGAGGTACTGGTCTAGGACTTTCGATTACAAAAAAACTCGTTGAATTAATGAAAGGAAAGCTATACTTACAAAGTGAAATGGGCAAAGGAACAACTATTAGCGTCCATCTGCCGTTTTCTATTTCCGATAAAGAAATTAACTCAAAGACTTTGGTTTCAAAATCAGAATTTAAACTATTAAAGGGTAAAAATATTTTAATTGTGGACGATGAACCATTTAATAGAAAATTACTTTCTACGCTTTTGCAGCAACAAAATGTGTTCACAAACGAAGCAATCAATGGTCAGGAAGCCATTGAAAAAATTCAACAAGACCATTATGATATTGTTTTCATGGATTTACGAATGCCTGTAATGGATGGAATTACAGCAGTTAAAATTATACGTAAAGAATTGATGAAATCCAAAGACGAACTAGTGATTATTGGGTTAACTGCGAATGCCCAAATGGTTGACGAACAAACCTATCTAAACGCAGGTTTTAATGCGTATATGGAAAAACCCTTTACTGAAGACAAATTAATTGAAGCCTTGCTAAAAAAACACCCTATGCCTGACGAAATAGATGAATTACCCTTGTTTGATTTGACAAATTTAAAACAGCTCAGCAACGGTGACGGCGAGTTTTTTGAAGAAATGATATCCTCATTTATAGAAACCACGCTTTCTGGAATGAAGGATCTAAACAAATTAAGTAAGGCAAAAGACTGGAACAATGTTGCAGAAATTGCACACAAAATAGCCTCGCCCTGTTCTCATTTAGAGGCAAAAAAAATGCATGAATTACTCCGTACAATTGAGAATAATTCTCGGGAAATGAAAGACATATCTGTGGTCAAGAAAAAGATAGAGGAATTAAATCAAGTAGTGGAATTAATCGTTCTTCAAATGTCAAAAGAAACGGGAATCATTTTTAAACCAGAAAATAACTAAATTCAACACATGAATACGGAGGCTCCCTTCACCATTTTTGTTGTAGAAGATAATGAGTGGTACAATAAGTTATTGGTACACAACTTATCACTCAACCCTGACTTTGTCATTAAATCCTTTGGAACAGGGAATGAGGCGATTGCACATCTTCACGAAAACCCAAATGTGATTACGGTAGATTACCGTTTGCCAGACATGGATGGTGAAAAATTATTAGAGAAAATAAAATCAATCAATGAGTCTATTGAGGTGATTATTATTTCTGAACAAGAAGATATAAAAACAGCCGTTAACCTTCTTAAATCAGGAGCATATGACTATCTCGTAAAAACTAAAGATATTCGAGATTCACTTTTACATACCATACAACACATTCGAAAGAATGTCGGTTTGCAAAAACGCATCGCCACTTTAGAAAAAGAAGTCACCAAGAAATATGAATTTGAAAAAACGATAATCGGTAAAAGTCAAGGTATAGTGAAACTTTTCGCCTTACTTCAAAAGGCCCTTTCAACCAATATTACCGTCTCAATTTCTGGTGAAACAGGTACTGGAAAAGAAGTAGTTGCCAAGGCAATTCATTATAATTCAGATCGAAAAAACAAACCATTTGTTGCTGTAAACGTTGCAGCCATCCCGTCAGAACTATTTGAAAGTGAATTATTTGGGCATGAAAAAGGTTCATTTACGGGTGCGATTGCCCAACGTTTGGGGAAGTTTGAAGAAGCGCAAGGAGGGACTCTGTTTTTAGATGAAATCGCCGAAATGGATTTAAATTTTCAGGCTAAACTTTTACGAGCACTTCAAGAAAAGGAAATCATTAGAGTAGGAAGTAACAAACCGGTCAAAACGGATTGTAGAATTATTGTAGCCACTCATAAAAATTTATTGGAAGAAGTGAAAAAAGGAACTTTTAGAGAAGACCTATATTATCGATTATTTGGGTTACCTATTCAGCTTCCTCCACTTCGCGAACGGGATAAAGATATATTGATACTCTCAAAAACCTTCATTGGAGCATTTTGTAAAGAAAATGGTCTCCCCGAAAAATCGATTAGCAGCGAAGCAAAATTGAAGTTAATGGCATACGCCTGGCCAGGAAACGTTCGCGAACTAAAATCGGTTGTTGAATTGGCCTGCGTGATGTCTGCCAAAGAAGAGATCGAGGCTTCAGACATCATGATTGCATCAACAGACGCTTTGCCTAGTGTGCTTTTTGAAGAATTGTCGCTTCGAGAATACAACCGTCGAATTGTCAATGTTTTTATGGAAAGATATGATAGCAATACTAAAATTGTTGCAGACAAATTGGATATCGGTCAAACCACTGTTTATCGCCTTCTGAAAGAGGATAAACTCGTTAACGAAGAAGGTTCAAATTGAAAACGAATTTTCAAATTGAAAAAATAAGCTTTGTTTTCTGATTGTACTTAGTTGATTTTCATTTAGATATGTTTTAGGAACACTTTATGCATTCCTTCTTTTATCAAAAGGAAAAAATATGAACACGAACAAAAAACTTGAGGTATTGGTTTTAGAAGATCATTATTACTCCAATAAAATTTTATCGAAATACGTAAATGACCTTTTGGAAAAGCATCTCCCAAAAGAGACTGGATATGAAGTTCAATCTTTTAAATCAGGAACAGAGTGTATTCTAAATGTGTCTAAAACACTTGACATTGCCATTTTGGATTATTATCTTACACACGATGATTCTGATGCTAGTGTTCACTTAAATGGCCACGAAATTATGCGCTATATTTTAAAGGTATCTCCAGAATGTAAAATTATTATGGTCAGCGCCCTTAGAAATCCCAGTGTCGTTTCTCAAATAAAAGATGACGGCGTTTTCGCTTATATTGATAAGCATGTTCAAACACACGAAGAGATAGGAAAAGCTCTTCAAGAAGTAATTGAATCAAATTTTACTAAAACAAATTAACCATGAATACGACTATTAAACATTTAGCTATTTTTCTAGTGATTACAACTGCAATAATAGGGTTACAAAAAGTCAACGCCCAAATTGACAAAGGATTCCACCACGGTATACGATTAGGCATAGGTGAGTCCATCGTTGATTTTCAAGATAAATCTGGCGAAAACACCCTGTTAATGTATACTGGTGGACTTTCAACCAATTATCAATTTAATCGCTTTATTGGTTTGAGTGCTGATTTCTTGATTACAGCTAGAGGTGGGAGAAGAGACGGGTATTACACGGATAATTCGTTGATTGGAAAAAAAGATTTTTATTTCACCGACACCTATCGATTAAATTATGTCGATATCCCTTTAATGGCAAAACTATCCCTGCCTATAGGAAGTGGTTTCGCATTCCGCGCATATACAGGTCCAAGTTTAAACTTTCTTTTCAGCGGTTATGAAACACGTGAATATGAAGATCCTAACTACGATGAAAACAACGGCTATAAAAGTCGTGAATTAAAAAAGTTAAACGTAGCTGATGGTGGATGGGTTTTTGGAGTTGGAACAGACGTTTTAACTGGTGATGGAGGAGCTTTCGTTCTTGATTTGAGAGCAACCTTAGGAACTCAAACAGCAGGGACCATCCAATCCACTTCAGTCATTAATAATTCCTACATGATTTCATTTGCTTATTTGTTCTAAAATTTAGAAAATAGGGAAAATCAATTCTATAATATGTCGACTGCCGTTTTCAATGCGGTAGTCGATTTTTCCATTGTGGTATTCCACAATTCGCTTCACAATTCCTAAGCCTAACCCCGAACCTTGAACGCTACTATTGTGTCGACCGCGCACAAATGGTTCCAATAAATCCATAGGAGAATGAATCTCTGCATTGCTGCTTTCATTCTTAAGAGTCAAAACAATCGTCTCCTCCTTTCTCCCAATATTTACAATCACTTTTTTATCATTTGAATATAAATAGGCATTTCTAAACAAATTGGAAAATGCAATTAACAGTAAGCTTTTAGAGCCTAGTAATTCCATTTCTACATCTTCTGAAACTATATCAAACTCGAATTTAAAGTCTGGAGAATTGACCGATATTTCATCGTAGGCTTCAAATATTGCTTCATCTATCCTTATTTTGTCTGATTTTTCAATGTCATCCCGATCTATGCGCGCAAGTGTTAATAAGGAGCTTATTAAATCAGACGTTTGAAATGCATCTCTTTTGATCGCTTTAATATAATCAATGGTTTCAGGAGTATGATTCGATTGAATTAATAGATTCTCCAACTGAAACAAAATACGTGATATTGGTGTTCTTAATTCATGACTGGCATGAGAAGTGAAATTTGCTTGTGTCTTATATCCTTCATCTATTCTTCCTAACATTTCATTAAATGAAGCCTTAAGAAGGTCAATTTCATCCTTTTTCCCCGACTCCAAAATTGGTTGATGAAGGTTTTTTGTTGAAATTAAGTCAATCTCTTCTTGCAACTTATCTAAAGGTGAAAGAAGTCTTTTTATCAATTTAGAGGTACTGAGTGAGATCACCAAAACGGATACAACGAACGTTCCAAGTAAAACGTATTTTAGAAAATCTAATTTTATTTTCCCAAACTTATCTTCGGCAGCGATATAAATAATGTAATGATCCTCTTGGTCTTTCACCTTAAGTCCAACAATCTCTAAAGTTTTGAAAGCTAAATAACTTTCTTCAACACCTACAATTCTTTCTTGAATTTGCGAAGAAATTAACCAGTCGTATACAGGCAAACTTGAGAATATCACCTCTCCTTTCTGATTTTGAATCACGATACATTCTTTCCACATTTTGTAGGGTGCATCTTTTTCAATACGATATAGCAAGCTTTGGTCAATTTCTTGAATTTCCAACAATAAACGAGCCGTTGATTTTGCCTTTTTTTCAAGGCGGTCGGTGAAATCTTCTTTTCGGAAGCTGGCGAACAAAAAATAAACGGAAATAAAGGAAGCACCTATTACAAGAGCAAAAGTAATCGTTACATTAAACGCTACTCTTTGTTTTAAATTCATTCCTCTGAAAGGTAATAACCGTAGCCCGTTTTTGTAAACAATAATTTTTTATCAAAATCCCTATCTACTTTTTTGCGCAAGAAGTTCATATACACCTCAATCGTATTGTAGTTCGTCTCAAAGTAAATATTCCAAACGTTCTCGGCTAGCATTTGTTTACTTATCACTTTGTTCTTATTTCTTGCTAAAAACAACAATAAATTGTATTCTTTTGGCGTGAGTTCAATCTCCTTTGAAGCCCTAAAAACCTTTTTTTCTCCTACTTGAATTTCGAGATCTGCAATTCTTATAATTTCATCTTCTTGAAGAACGGCCCCTCGTTTTAAAAGCGAATTTATACGTAGAAATAGTTCGTCTAAATGAAAGGGTTTCACCAGATAATCATCGGCTCCAAGGTTATACGCTTGTTGTTTATCCCGAATATCACCGTATGCCGTTAGCATAATGATAGGTGTGTTTTTATTTTTAGAACGAATCCGTTCACAAACCTCCATTCCGCTCAATCCTGGCAGATTGACATCCAGAAGGTATACACCATAATTTTCTTCTTCTATACGTTTTAGGAAATTTTCACCATCCTCTTCTCTATCGCATTCAAAATCTCTACTTGCTAAATAAGTTGAAACTTCTTTTGACAACACAGCATCATCTTCCAGTAAAATTACCCTCTTCATATATTTAAAAAAAATTAATGAGTCTAAAAGTAATTTTATTCAGCTAAGGTTACAAATCCCTTGATGACTTTCGTTTGTCCTTTAAGGTCTTTGTATTCAATATTGTAAAAATACACTCCTTCTTCTAGTCGAGTACCTGTTTTTTGATCGAAACCATCCCAATAAATATTTGACTTTGAATACGCGTAAACATTTTGTCCCCAACGAGAAACTACATAGGCATTCGTGATGGTGGCATATTTAGGATCAAGTATAAATCGATCGTTTGTTCCATCTCCATTCGGAGTGAAAACATTGGGCAGTTCGTATCCGAAATCTTTCGCTGGTCCTTCATCACATTCGACAACTTGAATCTCAATCACACTGGTACTATCGCAACCTCCTTGGCTCGTAAACATTTTTGAATACACTCCTGTTGTTCCAACATTAGTTCCAAAAACAGGATGGGATAATCCTTCGCAAATTTGAACAAACTCATACGTTGATTCTGGGTCACAATTTCTAACTTGCTGTGTTTTACAAGTTGTATCGGCACAAGCTCCAACTCCTGTAATATGGCAAATCGTGAAAAATCCTTCTCCGGAAACAGCAGGGTCAAAAAAACCAGTGTTTGTATCAATGCATGTGCCACAACTAGCAGACCATTTACCTGATGAAACTACGGGATTATAGTCTTGAACAGGATCTGTTGTTTTTACAATAACAGGATCATCAAACGAAGAAGAGCCAGGGGTTGTACCTTCCTTAATATTGACCGTATCGTTGAAGATACATTTGTACTTGTCAGTTATAATCACAGAATAATCGCCCGGACAAAGATCACTTATCGATTGGGTGGAATCTCCAGTACTCCATATATATTTATAACCAGAAGCTCCATTTTGTGGAATTGAACTTGCCGAACCATCGCATAAACTTAAACAGCTTTCGTCTGAAACTGAAAAATTGTTGCCTAACATTTGTAGCGTCCCAAAATCTCTACTTACAGAGCGAATATATCTTTCGTTTTCAACAGAATTAGGGATTCCGGGAGTTTCATCAACACCAACTGTACCTAGCGACCAGTTTGCTCGATTAATGAAGCTATTGTTGGCTATGTTTTTCATACTTAAAACTTTACCAGCAGTTGTGCCTGGGAAATACACCATCGGATTTAAGTTCGCGCCTCCCCAGCTCACACTATGAGTAGGGTTTACACCTGTTGTCAAAGGAAGCTGAAATGCATCTGAAGCGTCGTTCATAGAAACTGTAGACCAATCTCCTCCAGAAACCCAAAGTTGATCTGCTGGATACGTAGGATTTGCAAAAGGCAATCCAGATGGCGACGTTATTGCTGATTCAAAAAAGTTAGAGTTGGAAGGCAAAATTAAACGTGAATTACCGTCGTTTAACAAGCTATCTATCCCTGATATCAATGGGTTTTTATCCAAACTGTTATAAACAACTATTATCGTTCCTTGAGGGATACATGACCATAAAGGAGTATTCGCGAAACGCATCGCTCCAGTGGAAACACCTTCGGTTCCTGACCAGCCATTATTGTCATCAAAGATTACTTTTCGAAGATCCAAGCAAGGAATATCATCTGTACATAGTGTGTCTCCAATAACAACGAACTCAACATACTCCTGACCGAAATTACCTTGAGAGATTTCATTAATTACTAAAGTTTGTGCGATGCTATATTGAACCAAGATGGTAAATGCAATCGTTAATTGAATTAAGTACTTTTTCATTATATAGAATAGTTAAAATTTTATTTCAATTTAATTTTTTCTGCCACAATTTTTGAATTGTAAAAGGTAGACGCCATGTCTTCAAAAATAGTTGC
>JAHKAT010000351.1 GCA_018825925.1 Bacteroidota bacterium
ATTGAAAGGCTTGCGGCAGGAAGAAATACTTAAATAAATACCGACAAACAATAAAGAAATAAGTAGGCTAAACTTTTGATTCATGACTCAAAGATAACGCATCCAGCTTAATTTTATTATGAGAGGCCATCAATACAATGGAATTGAATTTATAAAAAGTGAAAACAACAGATTGCAGAAGTCAAATTCATTGATTTTTGACTAATTTTGACGAAAGCGCTTGTCAATCTTTAAAATCAATTGGATTTATTCAATTATTCTAAAAAAAAAGAAATACAACTTGTGTTATTTTGAAATCTTTACATATCTTTGCACTCCCTTTTGAAGGCAAGATATTATAAAAGACAATAAAATGAGAAAAGATATTCATCCAGAAGATTATAGAATGGTTGTATTTAAAGATATGTCAAACGACTATGCTTTTGTATGTCCTTCATGTGCTAATACAAGTGAGACAATTACTTGGGAAGACGGAAAAGAATATCCATTAATTAAATTGGATATTTCTCACAAATCTCACCCTTTCTTTACTGGAATTGTTCAGTTTGTGGATACGGCTGGTCGTATTGACAAATTCAATAACAGATTTGGAGCACGTAAAAAATAATTTTCATTTAGAAAATAGTAAAAGCCTTTCCTTGCGAAGGGCTTTTTTTTTATCAAATCTTTTCACTATTTGTTGGTTGTAAATTGATAAACTGATGTAATTTTAACGATATGAAATTTGTTTTTAGGAAGGTTTTCTTTTTTGTACTTTTTTGTTGTTATTCACAAGTTTTACAAGCTAGTAAAATTGAAAAGGGTTTTAAGAAACTGGAAAGTTACGATTACTTCCAGGCTAAAAAGTATTTTAACAAGGCATATAAAAAATGCACATCACCCGCTGCTTTTGGCTTGGCGACTATCTATTTCCGCACAGATAATCCATTTCATAATATTGATTCTGCCTATGTGTATGTGCGTATTGCGGAACAGAACTACCCTGAGTTAAAGAAGAAATGGAGGAAAAAACTTGAGAGATATCGTTTTTCTGAGGAAGTAATTTTACAGTTGAAAAATGAAATTTCAAGCTTTATTTATCAATCGATTAAATCGAGTACTTCTGTTGCAGCTTGGACGAATTTTTTAGATAAAAACCCAAATGCTTTAGAAAAAAGAGAGGCCATATATACACGGGATTCTCTGGCTTATGAATTGGCTAAAAAGAAAAACAAGTCATCGGAATATTACAATTTCATGACGAATTATCCAGAATCGGAATTAATTGAAAAAGTTAAAAATGATTACAATAAATCACAATTTGAAGAACAAACTAAGTTAAAAACAGTTGAAAGCTATGAATTGTTTCTTCAAAACTTCCCGGAAAATAGTTTTAAAAACGAAGCAGAAGACAAATTGTATGATTTAGTGACCGAAGCAAATACTGTAGAGGCATTGAATCGATTTTTAGTGAGATATCCGAAGAACAGAAATCGAGAGGCAGCTTGGCAGCGGTTGTACTATGTTTATATGTATGATTATTCGGAAAGTAGAATGGAGCAATTCAAAAGAGAATTTCCCGAGTATCCCTTTTTGGATGATATTGAAACAGACATCAATTTAGCGAAAACCATTTTTGTTCCTATAAAAGTGTTGGACAAATTTGGAGCAATGAATTTGGAAGGCAAAATAGAAATCAAACCGAGCTATGATGTAATGAGTTTCTTTCAAGAAGGTTTGGCATTAGCCGGGAACAAAGGAAAATATGGTTTTGTCAATAAATCGAATAAAACGGTTATTCCTTTTTTATATGACTCAGCAACCGATTTTGAAGAAGGTAGAGCGGTTGTTCAGGTAGGAGAAAAGTTCGGTTTGATCGATCGAACTGGCAAAATGATACTTAGTCCTGAGTTTGAGGATATAGGAACTTTTTCTGATGGATTGATTTATGCTCAAAAAGAAGGAAAGTATGGTTTTTATGATCGTTTTGGCGCCTTGAGAATACCGTCTAGATTTGATGAAGCCTATGGTTTTTTAAATGGTATGGCGAAAGTCCAAATTGATGGAAATCAAGCTTTAATCAATACATTTGGCGAATTTGTCGTCCTTCCTAAATACCAAGATTTACAGTTTTTTACAAGCAATATTTTAATCTTTCAAAAGGATGATCTTTATGGTTTGATTACTACAAAATCTGAAATTATCATGCCGTCCACTTTTGATGAAATCAGCGAATTATCAAATGGATTAGCACTTGTTGAGAAAGATAATTTGTTTGGCTATATAGATTCTACAGGCAAAGTAGTTATACCAGTAAGTTTTGAAGTTTTTCCAAATTACCGAGAACTGGCACAGTTCAGAGCGTTTTCTGCTATAGTCAAACAAAAAGGTAAATTTGGTATTATCGATAAAACAGGAAAATTCACCTTGCCCAATCAATACAATGCCTTAGGCGAATTTTCTACATTAATTGCTTTTTCGAAGGGTAAAGGTTGGGGATTTGTTAACTTGAATAATAAAATAGAAATTCAAGCGCAGTACGACTTTGCGGAAAGCTTTAGAAATGGAGGCGCAGTGGTTATGAAGGGAGACTTTTACGGTTTAATTGATGTCACGAACAAAGAAATTATTCCGATTCAATATGAAATGATTGAAAGGATTGATTTAGCACGATTATTGGTGAAGAAAGGAGGTAAAATGGGTGTTTTTTCTAGTGATGGAAAATTAATTGTTCCAATAGAATATGACGACATTAGACAATTAAAGAATGAATTTCTTGTTTTGATGAAAAAAAATGAAATTGAATATTTGTACCTTCCTGAAAACAAAATATTGCGATTAAATTAATTTAGAATCAATTATTAATGAATCGATTTTTATTTCTTATAGACAAATACAAATTTGGAATCATTGCGGTTTTTGCTGCTTATATGTTTCTGTTTGTCTATTTACAAATGAAATCCTACACGCAATATTTCCCTATAACTCCTTTTCATCAAGGACCTACCTTAGAAAAAGAAGAAGAAATTGAATTGGAGCCAGAACAAGTCGAAGTTTCGCCAGAAATGGCTGGAAATATTAAAAACATGTCCCGCGATAAAAATGATGCTCGCGAACGCAGTTATG
The DNA here is from genome assembly GCA_018825925.1 of Bacteroidota bacterium. Classification (GTDB taxonomy): domain Bacteria; phylum Bacteroidota; class Bacteroidia; order Flavobacteriales_D; family Crocinitomicaceae; genus UBA2040. The sequence continues at coordinate 3,106 of JAHKAT010000351.1, forward strand.
AAAACTATTCTTCCAATAAAAGTGCCAATCAAGTAGAACAATCTGTGAAAGACTACGAAAAAAAATTGTTTGAAGAAGCGGGAGGTGATAAGGAAAGAAAAAAGATTCAGGAACAAATGGATCAGCAGAAAAAACAAGCAAATTCTGCTCCTAAAAAAGTAGTAACTCCAGCTAAAACTGGGGGCGACAAGGCCTACGCAGGCAACGTTATGGTGGAATGGTCATTGTCTAATAGAAATCCTCACCAAAACAATAATTACTTTGTGAGAAATCCAGGATATACTTGTGGTTATGGCTCAAACGGTGTGGTGGCGATTTCCATAAAAGTGAATCAAAATGGAGATGTTACTTCTGCAGAGTATCAAGGAGATAGAAGTTCAGGAGCGAATTCTTGTATGATAGAGCAGGCCTTAAAATATGCGAAAATGTCGCGTTTTATGTATAGTGGGTCTGCACCGTCAAGTCAAATAGGGTCGATTACCTACCGTTTTGTATCACAATAGTCAGAATTTATTTAGTAAATTAAACCTTAAATTAATTGCATTTGAGCATGTCAACTATCGATTGGACAACTGTCAAAACTTTTCAAGATATTACTTATAAGAAATGCCGTGGTGTGGTTCGAATAGCCTTTAATCGACCTGAATGTCGAAATGCTTTTCGGCCAAAAACTGTTTCGGAGTTATTGGAAGCTTTTTTAATGGCGCAAGAAGATTTGGAAGTGGGAGCCATCTTGTTTTCCGCAGAAGGACCTTCTCCCAAGGATGGAGTATACGCGTTTTGCTCAGGTGGTGATCAACGTGTGCGAGATAAAACAGGATACCGTGGCGAAGACGGGATACATCGTTTAAATATTTTAGAAGTGCAGCGAATGATTCGTTTCATGAATAAACCCGTAATAGCCGTAGTGCCTGGTTGGGCCGTTGGTGGGGGGCATAGTTTACATGTGGTTTGTGATATGACTATTGCCAGTAAAGAACACGCAATTTTTAAACAATCGGATGCAAATGTAGCCAGTTTTGATGCGGGATATGGCTCTGCTTATTTAGCGCGACAAGTTGGTCAGAAGCGAGCGCGTGAGGTGTTTTTCTTGGAAAAAGAGTATTCTGCTCAAGAGGCGTATGAAATGGGCATGGTGAATGCCGTAGTGCCACATGCCGATTTGGAGAATGTTGCTTTCGATTGGGCGCAAACTATCTTAACGAAAAGTCCTACAGCGATTAAAATGTTGAAATATGCTTTTAACTTAGTAGACGACGGGATGGTAGGGCAGCAGATATTTGCTGGCGAAGCGACCCGTTTGGCTTACATGACAGATGAAGCGGAGGAAGGTCGAAATGCATTTCTAGAAAAGCGCAAACCTGATTTTTCACGTTTCCCAAAATTCCCTTGATCAATTGAAAAGAATTACATTTTTATCACTTCTAATTGCCTTAAGTTTTTCGCTTTCGTCGCATTATTGTTCGCGTTTATCGCCTGAACAATATCAAGTTTCGCCCGAGAGGTATAAAACTGAGTATGTTGTGATTTTAGTGATTGACGGTCCTCGATATACGGAAACCTACGGGGAGAAATCACAAAAGTATATTCCATTTTTAAGAGATAGTTTGATACCAAATGGGGTTTTCTTTGAGTCTTTTTATAACAATAGGGTGACCTTAACGGTAAGTGGACACGCTGCGATAACAACAGGAAGATACCAGACTTTAAGGAATAGTGGTCAGGATATCCCAAGGCATCCGGGTATTTTTCATAATTTTTCGAATCAATACCCAGAGTGGCAAAAACAAACGTGGTTGCTCACCTCTAAAGGGAAATTGGAAGTGCTTGCGGATAGTAAAAAATCAGGCAAAGCCAATGGACTAAATGTGTATTGTGGCATCGATGGAAAGGGTGCTGGATATGCAAGTGACCACTTGATAATGAAAAAAATCGAAAGTGTTTTGGACAAAGAATCTCCAAAATTGATGCTGATTAATTTGTTAGACGTTGATGTTG
>JAHKAT010000352.1 GCA_018825925.1 Bacteroidota bacterium
AGTAACCATTTTTACTACTAAGGAATATTCACCTGAAGAACAAGCACAGTTTGAAGATGAGCAAGCGCATCAAGATACTGTTGTAACCGAAAAAGAATCTAGCCTTCTAGATATTTTTGAAGATTTTAGAAAAATGCCAACCACTATGAGGCAGTTAAGCTGGGTACAGTTTTTCTCCTGGTTTGGTCTTTTTGGGATGTGGGTTTTTACTACTCCTGCTATCGCACATCACATTTATGGTTTGCCTATCAACGATAGTAAAAGCGAAGCCTATCAAAATGCTGGTGACTGGGTTGGTGTCCTTTTTGGGATCTACAATTTGGTTTCTGCTTTTTACGCTTTTGCCTTACCATACATCGCTAAAAAAATTGGTAGAAAACTCACTCACTCTATTTCCCTAACTATTGGAGGTATCGGATTGATCTCAATGTATTTTATGCCTAACGAAGATTGGTTAATCCTTTCTATGGTTGGTGTAGGAATCGCATGGGCAAGTATATTATCCATGCCGTATGCTATTTTAGCTGGATCGATATCACCTTTAAAAATGGGAGTTTACATGGGGATTTTCAATTTCTTTATAGTGATTCCCCAAATTATCAACGCCTTAATTGGTGGGCCATTAGTCAAATATCTGTACAATGATGATGCCATATTTGCACTAGTTACTAGCGGTGTAAGTTTCCTTATTGCGGCTGCACTTGTAGCTAAAGTAAAAGATGTTGATGATGTCGTAAAACGATAATTTGAATACACTACTTGACTGTTTTTCAATAGGAGATAACAGCTTTCTCAATTACACATTACATTAAAATTCCAACTAACATGCGTAAAAAAGCATTTATATTCGACCTTGATGGAGTCATCGTCGATACCGCCAAATACCACTTTTTAGCGTGGCAAAAAATTGCCCAAGAATTAAATATCGAATTCACATTAGAGCATAACGAACTTCTTAAAGGCGTTAGCCGTGTGCGTTCTTTGGATATCATTTTAGAACTAGGAAATGTCGAAGCTTCACAGGAAGATAAAAACAAGTGGCTCGTTCAAAAAAATGAAGAATATCTTACTTACTTGGTAGATATGGATCAAAGCGAACTCCTTCCTGGTGTATTAACCGTTTTAGCATTTCTGAAACAAAACAACCAACCAATAGCTCTTGGATCTGCAAGTAAAAATGCAAGACCTATTTTAGAAAAAACAGGAATTCTACATTATTTTGACGCAGTTGTTGACGGGAATGATGTTACTAACGCCAAGCCAGATCCTGAAGTATTCTTGATTGCTGCTCAGTTGTTACAAATTCCAGCTCATGATGCGATCGTATTTGAAGATTCGGTTGCTGGTGTGCAAGCTGCTAATATCGCAAAAATGACTAGCATTGGGATTGGAGACAAAAAAACACTCTTTGAAGCACAGCACATTTTTGCCAACTTCACCCAAATGGAAACAAGTTTCATCGAAGACTTGATTAAAAAATAATTGATAAAAGGAAGAAAAGTAAAGCCGTCTTCAGGACAAGTTATGCTTCAACTTTAAACAAAAGAAAAAATGAATCAAGATTATATAAAACCAAATAACTGGTCTATCATCGAAGAAGGATTTGATGTAGAGCGTGTAAAATCATCTGAAAGTTTGTTCAGTATTGGGAACGGCGCCATGGGGCAACGTGCCAATTTTGAAGAAACATATACCGGAGACACTTTTCAAGGAAGTTACATTGCCGGAATCTACTATCCTGACAAAACAAAAGTAGGCTGGTGGAAAAATGGTTATCCTGAATATTTTGCAAAAGTGCTGAATGCACCTAACTGGATTGGAATCGAAATCGAAATCAACGATGAGCTTTTCGACCTAAATGCGTGTACTAACATTAAAAATTTTCGCAGAGAGTTGAACATGAAAGAGGGTTGGTATAGCCGCTCTCTTGAAGCTACCTTAAAAAACGGAACTGAAGTTGCCATAAATGTAATGCGTTTTTTATCTCTTGACTTAGATGAGGTTGGAGCTATTCATTACGAAATTACAACTCTTAAT
>JAHKAT010000353.1 GCA_018825925.1 Bacteroidota bacterium
CGATCTCAGGTTACCACAGATGATGAATGGGTGAAAATCGACATTGTGAATATACAAGGTAGTGTGGTTCAAACTCCTATCGATAAAAAATTGATGAAGGAAACACATACTATCGTTTTAGATTTAAATGATTTAGCAGCAGGTACTTATATGGTGAATGTTTTCAAGAAGTCTGGAAACTCAAGCACCAAGTTTCAAAGAGTGCGATAATTCATTAGTAAACAAAAAAAGGAATGTCGTTGGACATTCCTTTTTTTTGCTTTCAATATTTAAAGCTAACCGCCAAAAACAAAGCGGTATAGATCATTTCCATTTGCAAAAACCATCAGAGATAATAACAAGACAATACCAACATATTGTGCGTATTCCAATACTTTTTGTGGTGCTTCTTTACCTGTTGCCATTTCATACAACAAGAACATTACATGTCCACCATCCAATGCAGGAATAGGTAGGATGTTCATAAATGCAAGTATGATAGAGATTAAAGCTGTTTTCTCCCAAAATGCTAACCAATCCCAAGTTGCAGGGAAAAGATTACCAATTGATGCAAATCCACCAATAGAGCTAGCACCTTTCTTGGTGAAGACATATTTCATTTGTCCCACATAATCCCCTAAAGTTTGCATACCATAAGAGGTGCCTCTTGAAATACTTTCGAAGAAACCATAATTTACATGTTGAACTTTGGTTGTATCTACCATCAATTGGGTAAAGTTGGGTTTGAAACCTATTGTACCATCTTCCTTTACTTTAATTTGTTCGGTGATTATTTCGCCATTTCGATTAATTTCAAAATCAGCCATTTTGCCTTTGGAAGCGTACAAGGCATCTACTGTTTGGTCAAAATACTGAATTGGCTTTCCATTGATTTTAACAATTGTATCGCCTTTAAAAAGGATTCCATTTGCATTGGAATTATTTTTAGAAAAAACGGAATCCACCGCATTGCTTTCTATTCGAAAGTTAAACGGCAACATCACTCCTGCTTTAAAAAGTTTCATATCAATATCCTCCGGAAGCTCGATAGTTTGTTCTTTTCCATCAGCGTGCTTCACAAGAAATGTAGTACCATTTCGAAGCATGATTTCTTTGTTGACGTCTAATGCATCTTCAATTTTTTCTCCATTTACAGCTAATACAACATCTCCTGATTGAAAACCGTAGGGCTGTAAAATTGGAGCAACGGAAAGTCCCGCGCTTACATCAATAGGATCGATTTTATCATCACCCCATGCCATCACAATGCCAGCGTAAATAATAATACCTACCAAAAGATTTACAATTACTCCACCCGTCATAATAATCAAACGTTGCCAGGCTGGCTTAGCTCGAAATTCCCAAGGTTGAGCAGGTTGCTTGAGTTGCTCCGTGTCCATACTTTCGTCGACCATCCCAGAAATCTTGACATAGCCGCCCAAAGGTAGCCATCCAATGCCCCATTCAGTTTCACCAATTTTTTTCTTAACGACAGAAAACCAGGGGTTAAAGAACAAGTAGAATTTCTCAACACGAGTTTTGAAAAATTTAGCGGGTAAAAAATGGCCTAACTCGTGTAAAACAACGAGAATAGAAAGTGACAAAATAAGCTGTAATGCTTTTATTAAAATATCCATATTGGTGTTATGTTCTGTGTATAAAGTTAGTCATCAATTTGAAAAAGTTTCTTCTTCAAACAATCCATTGGAAACAAAATATTCTATTAAAGCTTCTTTTATTAAATGCTGTTGCTCTCGATCGGCAAGTTCAGGCAATGGTTTCACTAGCTTAAAATGCGGCCATCCTTGCTCATCTCTTTTTTCAAAGGAGTAATAACCAGAAGGCTCTAGAATAGTGCAAATTGCTACATGCAGGAGGTCGGTTTTTTCTTGTTTTGAAAATTCCTTATAGCCAGCTCCTAAAGCATCAACGCCCACCAAAAATAAAATCGCTTGTACATCCATGCCTCCCCCAAAATCCTTTTCTAGATGTTTGGTTAAGTTTTGGAAGCGTCGTTCAATATCGTAATCCACGACGCAAATTTAGAGAAATCACTTCGTTAAATGAATCTTTATCATCACGACTTCACAAATTTTGGGAAATAGAACAAGCTAAAGAATTAAACTGTTACCTTTAAGGATAAAATAAATTGAAAATGAAAAAGAAATTATATTCAGGGATTGCCCTGTTTTCAGTCGTTTTGTTAACGGCTTGTGGTGGAAGTGAAAAAAAAGAAGAGGCAATTCAAGAACCAGAAAAAACTTGTTTTTATTCCTACAATGAAGGATCTACGGTGATGGAATGGGCAGCGTATAAATTCACAGAAAAAAAAGCGGTAAAAGGAACTTTTACGGACATAGAAGTCGCTGGAACCATGGAGTCGGATGACCCGGTTGCATTATTGAAAAGTTTAGTGATCACCATGAAAACAAGCTCTGTTGAATCGCAAGATGCTGATCGAAATAAAAAAATAGTGGAACACTTTTTCGGTACAATTGGTGCTGATGTTTTAGTAGGGAGTATTGCCAACTTAAACGATGATGGAACTGCTGATTTAAAAATCAAAGTGGGTAAAACGGAAGGGATGTTGAACGGAAAATACACTTGGGAAAACAATGTTTTCACCTTCGATGCAGCCATGGATGTAGCAAAATGGAACGCTATGAGCGGGATAGAGGCGCTGAACAAAATCTGTAAAGATCTGCACACAGGCACAGATGGTGTTTCAAAATTGTGGAGTGAAGTTGGAATTCACTTCGAAACAACTTTGTCAAGCGATTGCGAATAAACAATTCACTCTTTATATTCTTCGAAAGTCCTTGTGCAATGCGCCAAGGACTTTTTTACTTTTGATAGATGAATTGGTTAGACTATTTGATTTTGATAGCACTGTGTTATGCTGCTTATAGAGGATTTCGAGCAGGTTTAATCATTGAGTTATTCACATTGTTGGCCCTCTTGGTAGGACTTTACGTAGCGATTAATTTTTCTGATTATGCTTCGCAACGGATTGAAAGTGATTTTGAAGTTGAAAAACTCTATTTAGCACCTTTGGCTTTTTTAGTCACGTTTTTATTGGTTGGAGCAGGAATTTATTTTCTAGGTAAAGCGCTAGAAAAAATGATCAAAACTACGGGCTTGTCTCCTTTGAATAAGGTTGCTGGCTTGGCTTTCTCCTTGCTCAAAATGATCTATATACTAAGTGCAGGGTTTATTTTTATTGAATCATTAGAGGAAAGGGGACAATGGGAGAAGAAAAAATGGAAAGAAGAGTCAACTTTGCATGGCACCGTTCTTTCTGTTGGAAAATCAACAATTCCAGGAATTGGCCAGAGCACTATTTTCATCGAAAATGCGTTACAAAGTGAAGAGGAGGAAACCGGAATGACCATAGAGGATATTTTAAGAGCGAAAAAAATTGCCGACAGTCTTGGGATTGAAGTGGACGATGCTAAAAAAGTTCAAGAAATACATAGGAAGTATGGGCATTAAAATTTTCGTGGTTTTGATTAGTTGCTTCCTTGTGGGAACTGTGCAAGGCCAAGATTCATTTTGGAAGAGGGATAAAAAGTTTGAATTGCCTAAAATTACAGTGACTAAATCCGGACCCTATATTGGTTTGCAAAGAGGAAAGTTCAATGTTCTAGAGTTTGGTTTAGAGGGACAATACAAAAAGGTCAAGTTAATTAAACCCGTCACACATGCTTTGCACATGGGGTTCAATTACAATTTTTACAAAAATGTACTGGGATATGATGTTGGGTATTGGTTTAAATTAGGCAGAGTAAATTTAACCTATGGGGTTAATTTTGTTTACCGAACAGATTTTGACCAATCCCGAATAGGGGTAATACCCGTTGTAGGATATAAGTTTTGGCAATTGCACTTGCAAACAGGGATGCACATTATGACCAGGGCAACACCAACTTTCCCGACAAATATTTTATTTGTATCGCTTCGTTTTGTGATTATTAATCAGCGCGACGTTGATATTAAAAAATAATTTCTAGAATAAACTACCTTGATTATATCGTGGCGGATTATATTCTTCAAGCGCAAGTATTGAATTGTGTTGTGGACCAGATAAAATTTTTGGGTTGACCGGATGGGCATCTAACCAATTTTCAGGCGATGGTATCATTAAGTCATGAGGTAAGTTCTCATTCGAGACCCATCTGCTTATTCCTATTTCATCCAAAAATACGGGCATTCTTTTTTTCACATTGTGAATTTCGGCCATTCGTTGATTGGCTGGACAGGTCACCATCGTAAAACTTTTGATTGCTTCACCCGAATTTACATCTATAAAAGTGTCGTATAATCCTGCAATTGAAAAGAATTTGTCCTGCGTGGGAAAAACATAAAAAGGTGTTTTTTCTTTGCCATTGGCTTGGTATTCAAAAAATCCAGTAATTGGAATCACACAACGTTGTCGATCCACAAGGTGCTTAAATGAAGGTTTTTCAGTAATAGTCTCACTTCTTGCATTAAAAGTTTTTGAGGCAATTTCATTATAGTTTTCTCCTTTGAACCAGTTGGGTATAATGCCCCAACGCATGATTTCGATGTTTTCTGAGGATGTAATTATTGAACAAAAAGGGAACGAAAAGGCACTGGAATGAAACAAGGTCGTTTCTGGTAGGTCAGGCGGAATGGCTTTTTTGAATTTTTTCTTTAAATCGATATTTTTGGAAGTGGAAGAGATGGAATAACACATAGCCGAAAGGTAAGTACATTTCGTTTTTTTTGCAAGCGCTCACGACTTCAGCTTTAGGTTTGTAAGTCAAGATTTTTAGCTTATCTTTGCACCCTCAAAAGCAAGGTATGTCTATTGGTGTTAAAATATTTACAGGTCGCGCATCTGCTGGTTTGGCTGAAAAAATCGCAAAATCCTATGGAGTTTCCTTAGGAGATGTGAAAGTCATGGAATTCAGTGATGGCGAATTTCAACCTTCGTTTGAAGAAACGGTGCGCGGAAAAGATGTGTTTTTAATACAAAGCACGATGCCTCCAACGGAGAATTTATTCGAACTTTTGTTGATGGTAGATGCTGCTAGACGTGCATCAGCTAGAAAAATTATTGCCGTTATTCCCTACTTTGGTTTTGCTCGACAAGATCGTAAAGACAAACCAAGAGTCGCTATTGGTGCTAAATTAATAGCGAATATGTTGATGTCTGCTGGAGTAGATCGTGTGATGACCATGGATTTACACGCCGATCAAATTCAAGGCTTTTTTGAAGTTCCAGTAGATCACCTTTTCGCTTCAACCATTTTTATGGATGAGATGGAAAAACTAAACACGGGGAACTTAATCATGGCAGCTCCTGACGCTGGCGGTGCTAAAAGAGCAAACTCCTACGCTAAGAAACTAGAAATTGGCCTTGCACTTTGTCACAAGCAACGCCGTAAACCAAATGAAATTGCCGAAATGACCGTAATCGGTGATGTTTTTGGTAAGGATGTGATTTTGGTAGATGACATGTGTGATACAGCAGGAACTTTAACTGCAGCAGCCGATTTATTTATGAGTCAAGGCGCAAAAAGTGTGCGTGCTTTTTGTACACATGCTGTACTAAGTGGTCCTGCATACGACCGAATTAATAACTCTAAACTAACGGAATTGATTGTGACAGATACAATTCCTTTGAAACAAAAATCGGATAAAATCCGTGTGTTGACTGTTTCTGATTTGTTTGCCGACGTCATTCTTCGAATGGTAAACAATCAAAGTATCAGCTCCCATTTCGTAATATCGTAAACAAATATAAAAATGAAAAAAGTACAATTGAGCGGTTCGACAAGATCGAACGTAGGGAAGAAGGATGCTAAGGCTCTTCGAGTAGCTGGTTTAGTGCCTTGTGTACTTTATGGACAAGGAGTTCAAACTCACTTTTCTGTAAAGATTATTGACATCGAAAGAATCGTGTATTCTCCAGACGTTTACCAAGTAGAAATTGATATAGACGGTAAGAAAACAACTGCAATTATTCAAGAATTGCAACAACATCCTGTGAAAGATTTAATCAGACACGTTGATTTCTTAGAATTAGATGCTAAAAAACCAGTTAAAGTTGGTTTGCCAGTTCGTTTGACAGGAAGTTCTCGTGGTGTATTGAATGGTGGACGTTTACTTCAAGTATTCCGTCGTTTGAATGTGATGGCTTTGCCAGGTGATTTACCCGAGGCTATCGTTGTAGACATTACTGCAGTTCGTATTGGACAAGCAATTCGTATCAAGGATATCGCAAATAGTAAATTGACATTCTTGGATCCAAACAATGCGGTGATCGTTTCTGTATCTCGTGCTCGTGGATCTGTTGATGACTCCGATGATGACGATGAAGAAACAACTCCAGAAGCAGCAGCAGAAGCAACTGAAGCAGCAGCAGAATAAGATTTTAATCTTTTTTAATTTAAAATCCTCTCACCTTTGTGGGGGGATTTTTTTTACCCTATCTTTTTCAACTATTTAGCAAGTCGATAGAAACTGTAATTCGCTCCAGAATGAAGTAAATGTTCATCAAAATCTAGTGAATTGGTGGATTTATCAATGATCAAATACTTAGCACCTAATCCACGTAGTGAATCGATAAACAATGGCGAATTCAGTTGCTCGTTTTCAACGGTCCAACCTTTTCTATTTGCAAAATAAATACTCTGTGGCGAAGAACCTCCATTGATAATGATGAGGTCGTTGGGTGGAATGTATTGATCGGTTGAAGCTTGAAGTTCAAGTTTATAAAGCTCTGTACTTTTTATGAAAAAATCGTGCTGTTGATTCGCGATGGCCTCCACCACAATGAGGGCTAAAAGCACCGATTGATATCGAACAGGTATTTTTACAAGAAAAAACCCACATAACAGGGCCATGATTGGAACGAATGGAAGGACATAATAACTATGGGTAGGGAAAACCGCACCTGTTTTTAAAATAAACAAGATAAATACAATAGTGAATAGGGCCAATGCAATTTGGGCTAATCTATTTCCTCCCTTAATAAATACAAATATTCCTGCTAAACAGCACGCCAATGCCACGTATGACTGTAATGCACTAAAGTAAAATTTCTCAAAAAGTTCGGGTAGTTTAGGATAAATTTCTCTGTATCCCTCTAATATACTTTTTGGAAAATACAATTGATATTGATAGGTCTCTAAAAGATGAGGTACCCAATAAAAATACCAACCACAAACTGAAACAAAACAAAGAGTAGACAACAAGAAAATGGTTGTTTTTCGCCGGTTAGGAATCTCTTTTATAAAGATTAAAACACCTAAAAGACTAAGAAAACTCAAGGCTGGAATCTTACAGAGCACACCCATTGTACAAAAGAGAAAGAAATAAAGAGCAGCCCATTTCTGCCCATCTTTTAAATATCGAAAAGCAAAGTACAAACCAATAATCACTAATGAAACACTGAAAGTATCGGGCATTATTTTTCTTGAAAATCCGAACCAAATGGACACCGCAAGCACCAAGGTGGAGCTAAATGCCAAACGTTCATGGTATAGCTCTTTGATCAATCGATAAAAATAAAACAAACCAAAGCTCGAAACGACCAGGTTAATCAATCTGCCGGACCAATGTGAATAGTCGAAAACAACAGAAAAAAGATATCCTAAATAGTTAAAGAAAGGGAATTCAGACCCAATTATTCCAGTTTTTTCACCGGCCATATCTATCATGGGGTACAACAAATTGGCCCCATTTTCCACAAAATTTCTAGTGATCATGTTGGTTAACGCTTGGCGCCAATTGTGGCCTATTTCCAAGGGTGCATTGGTAATCCCAATCAACCTGAGCAGGAAAAGGAATAATATCCAAAACCGGATGTCTGATAATATCGCAGTTGCGCTAAATCGAAATACGGTGCTTTCTCTCAAGTGAAATGTTTTAAACGGTTAAGACCTTTGAAGACCAAATGTATGACATTCGTTCTTCAAGAAATGATTTCTTTGCCAAAAAAAATGGACTTTCTACAAAAACAAGGCCTTCAACTCCGTAGCATCCGCAGGTTTCATCTTTCCGGCTAATATTAAACTTAATTGCTTTCTTCTCAAAGCCCCGTTAAATCGCTCAATTTCTTCCTCCGTTTCAGGCACCAATTCAGGCACCATTATCGTACCGCCATTTTGATCTACAGCTACAAAAGTATATATAGCTTCATTGCATTTTTCTCTTTTTCCAGTGACAAAATCTTCCACAAAAACATCGATGAATACCTCCATAGAAGAAGAAAATGCACGTGAAACTTTTGCTTCTAAAGTAACAATCGACGAATGTTTAATGGCTTTATTAAACGATACATTATTTACCGAAGCTGTAACCACTACACGATGACAGTGACGATGTGCCGAAACACTAGCTATCATATCCATCCATGCCAAAAGTTGACCACCAAACAAATTATTGTGCGGGTTGGTATCATTTGGCAATACTAACTTCGTAGTAATTGCTAGGGTTTCTGAAGCTTTGTGAGAAATCATATCTGAATTTTAGCACAAAATTACTTTTCTTATCTCACTTCTAGCCTTATTGTACTATGAATTTTTGGGTACTTGACAATTCTCCGAAAGATCGCACGAAATAAATCCCGCTTTTAAAAAGAGAAACGTCAAGGGTGATAATTTGATTGGATGCGTTTTTTATGAATTCCACAGAACGTAATATTTTACCCTGTAAATCAATTATTTCTATGCCATTTATAGCATTAGTGTCATAAAAATAGATGTTTAGATTGTTAGTGGCGGGGTTTGGGAATAATCTAAAAAGATCTTGATTTCTATTTTCAAGTCCAAGCGATTGGCCGGAGGCAAGCATTAAGCTTCTATAAGCGTTAATTCTACCAGAACCAATTTTACCTACAAAGGCTGGGTTTTGGGCATCAATATTATCACAACCATTTTTCAGAAATCCTACGATTTGATCATTATTGAAAGCCGTATTGTATGATTTGATTAACGAGACCAATCCAGCAACCATAGGGCAAGACATGGAGGTTCCTGAAAGTTGGCCATAGGTTGTGTTACCAGGAAAATAAGTGCTTTGAATCGAAAGACCTGGAGCCATTACATCGATAGTGCTACCATAATTGGAAAAGAAAGTTCGTTGATCGTTTTGATCAGTTGCACCTACTGAAATTACCCCAGCATAGGCAGCAGGATAGTTTAAATCTTCTGAGTCCTCATTTCCAGCGGATGCTACTAAAATAACATTCATGGCTTGCGCTTGTTGCACTAATACTTGCCACGTTAATGTATTGGACGGCCCTCCAAATGACATAGATATAACCGACGCACCATTTCTTAAAGCGTAATCTGCACCTTCATATCCCGCAGTGATACTTCTACCGTCTGAATTATTAGGCGATACTTTTACGGCCATAATTTTGGCTTGAAATCCAATAGATGCAATACCTGTGTTATTATCAGATTTACTTGACGCAATCCCCGCACAGTGCGTTCCATGGCCAAAATAAATTGAGCCATTTGCCGGTGGATTAGGGTTTCCATCTCTATCTGCTGCATCATATCCGTTATAGTCATCTGCATACCCATTCAAGTCGTCATCCAAGAAGTTATTGGGTACTTCATCTGAGTTTACCCATAGGTTGTCAACGAGGTCTTCATGGGATAAATTAATACCATTGTCAACTATTGCGATCACAACTTTCGACTCACCTTTGTGAATGTTCCATGCTTCTTTGGCTTGTATTTTAGATAAATGATATAGTTGAGAAAAGCCAGGGTCATTCGGCACGTAATTCACTTTGTACAAAGGTGCTTTTTCGGCATATTCAACATAACTGATGGCTGAAATTGAATTGATGAAACTCTCAACCAATGCAATCTCATTAAATTCAAGTCGGTAAACTCTAGAGATAGCGTTGCCCTCAGTTTGAAAGGCTTTCTCTATTTTCGTTATACCGTATTGATTTTGAAGATTTATCAAAGTTGGATTAACTAAAAATTCTGTTTGAAGATTGATACTAGAGGTATTCAATACTTTTACATAAATTCTGCCATCTACAAAATTCGAGTCTATAGATTGTGCGTTAACTTGATGATTGCCAAGAAGTAAAAGGGTTAGAAGAATGAGTGAACTTAATTTCATAGTATTGGAAATATACAGTAAATACATTAAAAAATCAATATTTATTTTTTTAGTAACTCAGGGTGCTTTTTCTTAAAAGCTTCAATTCGAGGGATTGATACCGCTCTAACATAAGAGTTATTGGGGTGATTGCGTTCGTAATCTTGATGATAATCCTCAGCCATGTAAAAAACGTCTAATGGCACCACTTCAGTAGTAATGTTTTTAAAAGTTTGATTAGCACGCAACTGCTTGATGTACTTTTGAATTGCGGTTTTCTCTAATTCATTTTGATAAAAAATCATAGATCGGTATTGGGGGCCTTTGTCAGGTCCTTGCTGATTCAAGGTTTCTGGATTGTGAGAATCAAAAAACACAACAAGCAATTGTTCGTACGATATTTTTTTATTGTCATAATATACTTTAACTGCTTCTGCATGGCGAGTACGTCCTGTACAAATTAACTCATAGCTCGGGTTTTTTTCCGTTCCGCCAGAATATCCTGATTCTACTTCAGCAACACCTATTACAGATTCAAAAACTGCTTCAACACACCAAAAACATCCACTAGCAAAATAGGCGACTGAATTATAGTTGGCTTTTTTAGGCGGGGAGTATGGCGTTTTATCTAAGTCGCTCGAATTAGCAGAGTTGGTGCAAGCAACCAATACTATCGCGATCAAGGATAAAGTAAAGTGTTTTAAAATCATATCTACAATTTATAAATGTCCTGTATGTATAGAACATACAAAATATTTACGCAAAATCCTCCCTTTTGGTTGAAAATTAAATTTCGCTATCGGAGGATGTTTTGTCTCCCCTGAGCTTTCTGAAACGTTTCCTAGCTTCATTCGAATGTAAACTTCCCTTGTAGTCAAACAAGATTTTTTTATAAAACTCAGATGCTTTTTCAGGGTTGGACAAATGATTTTCATAAATATCACCCAACTGAAAAACGGCATCATCGGCGAGTATGTCAAAGGCATAAAATTTCAAAAGTTCCTCCAGATAAGAAATGGCTTCCATCCACTTGCCTTGCTTTTGCATCGCTTCAGCTTTCCGAAGGAGAATCTCATCTCCTAGTGGACTGGTATTAAATTCAGTCTGAATACTATCAAAATATAGAAATGCCATGTCGTACTGCTGTTGTTCAATGTACAAGTCGCCCATCGCGTACCAAAGCATAGCTTGGTAATTGCTATCCAAACCATAATTTTCCGTAATCAACAAAGACAAGCGCATGGCATCGTTGGCGATCAGTTTTGAAGTTGCTTCTTTTAACACATCCAACTGCGACTGAGCGAACTCAAACTCTCCATCAAAATAAAAAATTCGAGCATTTTTATATTTCGCTTCTTCTCCGATGCTTTCGTACTTAAAGTCCTTGTCAACCTGTAAATAGTAAATTGAAGCGTCCCAAATATCACCATTGAGGACTAAAATATCAGCGAGATCCATTTTTAACTCAGCCCTTTGCATATCTGTAATACCAGGGATTGAGATGGCCCTTTTTAAATGTACAATACCGGAGTCGGGCTGATTGGCATAAAATGATTCAATATGTGCAAGTTCCTGAATCATAGAAATGGTAGTTTGTTTCCAGCCCAATCGGTTGATTGTTGAGTAGTATGTAGATATAGAATTGGTTATATCCTCTTGGCTAAAATTTCTTTCCGTGGTTATTTCTAAAAATCGAGTGTGTAAATATTCTATTTCTGCTCTGTAAAATAGGGGTGTAGTGGGACCAAGATTCCGTATATAATCAAAAGCAGTGCGAGCCGTTGCATATTCTCCATTTTCCAAACACATTTGGCCTAGGTCAAATACGCGAAAACCATTTTCATTTCTCCTTTTATCCAATGCAATAATTTGAGTAAGAGCGGCATTAAAGTTTCTTCTTTGAACAAAGAGCCAAACGAGCATATTTGTACTTATTTGGTCGTCTGGATTCTTTTGGTTTTTCAGTAATAGTATATTTTTCAAATAGTCATATTCCTTCGATGCTTCATCAGAAAAATCTATTTTCCTCGATAACACATTCTGAACGTAGGATAAATAATTGGGATAGCCTTGAAGCAAATCTACATAGGCATCCATCATCTTTTCTGTTTGACCTATGGCACCGTAGTAATCTGCGTATTGGATCTGAAGAGGGTAGGTTCCTCGCAATAACTTGTCGCCTTTGTCAAGTGTTTTTAAAGCATAATCGTTTTTGTTTTTAGCTCGAAACGCATTGTAAACCTGAATTATTCCATTTGGATTATTGGGTAAATCAT
This sequence comes from Bacteroidota bacterium, assembly GCA_018825925.1. Lineage (GTDB taxonomy): Bacteria > Bacteroidota > Bacteroidia > Flavobacteriales_D > Crocinitomicaceae > UBA2040. Next base: position 12,351 of record JAHKAT010000353.1, read on the forward strand.
CAATTATTCCTTCGTAGATTTTTGATGCTTTGGCGATTTCATTTTGATTCTCATAAAATTCACCTAAAATAATGGCGTATTCAGAGTCAAAACGATTATAACTAAGCTGTTTTTTTAACAGTTTTTCAGCGTCTTTCAGGTTTTTAGTTTCGACCAAGCATTGGTAATATTTCAAGAAATTTACCTTTGAAGGCTCGCGATCATAAATTTTTTCGACGTATGGAAGGGCTTTCTCAAATTCGCCTTTGCTGTAATACAATTGAGCTAACTGAAAATCAGTGTCTTGAGCTAAAACACTGGTTGAAATAAAAAGTAAGAAGATATACAAAAGTCGCATAGGCTAATTTACGACAAAAACCGCACCTTATTTCCTTTTTGCCTCCGCACGTTTTACTAATTCTTGTGAAAAAGCATCTAATTCTTGGTGCAATTCATTGAAAGTTTTAAAAGTCTCCGCGCGCGAATCGATGTATTGTTTAGAAAGTTCATTCAGTTGATCAACTTTGGATTTCTCGAAAGAAATAAATCCATTGTATTTCCCTCTATCGCCGTCGCCATTGTCAATGTCGTGCTTCAACTGACGTAACGATTCTTTTGTTTCTGTTACACCTGCCAATAAATTTCGGTAGTCATAACCCAAAGGCGCCCATTTTCTGCGCATTACCTTATAAGCATCCATTTTCTTACCCAACTCCATGTTGATGGTATCGGCAAAATAATTGTTTTTTATGCGTAGCTCCACTCCTTGGGACAAGATACTATACTCATTGGCAGAGTCCAAAGGATTAGAAGTAACTACTTTTTGAATACTATCAAGGGTCTTGTTCATGCTCTGAATAGCCTGAAGTTGTTTGGGCTTTTGCAAGTCAGTACAAGCCGTAAAAACGATAATAATAATAAAAAGAAAAAATAATTTCATATTAATCAATTTTTGAAAAACCTAAATAAGAATGCAAAACTTCCGGCATCTGAACTCCATTTTCTGTTTGGAAATTCTCTAGCAATGCAGCAACAATTCGCGGCAAAGCTAAGGCTGAACCATTCAAAGTATGAGCCAATTGCGTTTTTTTATCGGCTGTTTTATATCTCAATTTTAAACGGTTGGATTGGAAGGTGTCAAAACGGGAAACAGAACTAACCTCTAACCACTTTTTTTGAGCTGCGCTATACACTTCAAAATCATAGGTCATTGAAGAAGCAAAACCAGTATCACCACCACACAAGCGAAGAATACGGTATTGTAATCCTAGTTTTTCTAGTAGTGATTTTACGTGATTGACCATTTCTTCTAAGGCTTTTTCAGTGTTTTCTGGTGTTTCCAATCGCACTATTTCTACCTTATCAAATTGGTGAAGTCGATTTAAGCCACGAACATCTTTCCCGTACGAACCAGCTTCTCTTCTAAAACAGGGGGTATAACCGCACATTTTAATAGAAAATTGATCATTTGGCAAAAGAACATCGCGATATATGTTTGTGAGAGGGACTTCCGCTGTCGGGATTAAATATAAATCATCCACGGTGCAATGGTACATTTGTCCCTCTTTATCAGGTAATTGTCCAGTACCTATGCCCGAAGCTTCATTCACCACCAAAGGAGGAATAAATTCTTCGTAACCAGCTTTTTCAGCCTCATCCAAGAAAAACTGAATCAATGCTCGCTGCAATTTGGCACCTTTTCCGCGGTATACTGGAAAGCCAGCGCCTGTAATTTTAACCCCTAATTCAAAATCAATTAGGTTGAATTTTTTTGTGATTTCCCAGTGGGGCAGGGGCTCGAAAGTAAATTTTGGTTCCTCACCAGCTTCGGCAACGGTCTCATTATCTAATTCACTTTTACCTGCTTTTACCTGTTCATTTGGAACATTCGGCAGGGTATAAAGCAGCGTTTGGATTTCAGTTTCTAATTCTTCAACTTTTAACTTTAATCCGGCTTCACTTGCTTTTAAATCCGCTGTTTTGTTTTTTGCGTTTTCGGCTTCGTCTTTTTTTCCTTGTTTAAAAAGATCGCCTACTTCTTTAGCAATTTGATTTAATTCAGCAGCAATGCTCTCTAATTCAGTTTTTTGAAGTCTCCATTGAGCATCTTTATCAAGAATTTGATCAACAGTTTGTTTTGCATCAATGTTTCTTTTTTCTAATCCTTTGAGAACGGCATCAGCCTCGGTTCGAATTCGATTTATTTCGAGCATTTTGTATTGTCTATTTTATGGTCGCGAAGTTAAGAAATTTGAGTCAAATGAACTGTTCAAGATGTGGTTTTAACGGCCGTCTCCATCAAATAAGTTGCCTAGTCCACCCAAAATACTACCTTCTTCTTTTCGAGGTCCGGTGCCAAACTGCAAAATCCGCGATGCTAATCTAGAAATAGGTAGAGTTTGCAGCCATACCTCACCCGGTCCTTGAAGGATAGCAAAGAAAACACCCTCTCCTCCAAAAATCATGTTTTTAACGCCTCCTACATATTTGATATCGTAATTGATTTCGGAAGTATAGGCAACTATGCAACCTGTATCTATGCGCAAGGTTTCATTGGGTTGGAGTGTTTTTTTCATGACGTGACCCCCTGCATGGCAAAATGCCAAACCATCGCCTTCTAGTTTTTGCATGATAAAACCTTCGCCGCCAAAAAGTCCGGTTCCAAGTTTTCTTTGAAATTCAATTCCAACGGATACACCTTTGGCTGCGCATAAAAATGAATCTTTTTGACAGATCATTTTTCCCTTGTATTCGGATAAATCCAAGGGTATGATTTTTCCTGGATAGGGTGCTGCGAAAGCTACTTTTGCTTTGCCCGTTCCTAAATGAGTGAAGGCGGTCATAAATAAACTTTCTCCGGTGAGCAATCGTTTTCCTGCTCCCCAAATTTTACTGAAAATACCATCGTTCTCCCGGCTTCCATCACCGAATATCGTCTGCATTTCAATTCCCTGATCCATGTACATAAATGCGCCAGCCTCTGCAATAGCTGTTTCATTCGGATCCAACTCAATTTCAACCATTTGCATTTCTTCGCCATGGATGAAATAATCTATTTCGTGATTTGTCTTCATGTGTTGTTTCTCACTTTAAAATTCATTCCTCAAGTCTGAAAAATCTATTATTTCTGCAGTAATACCTCTACGGCTTTTTTCAATTGTGCATCTTCACCAAGCATCATCGTTTTGTAATCATTTTCAATCTGTACATCGGGCATACACTGTTTGTTTTCGTAATAATTACCGTCCATATCCACAACACCAACTTCTGGAATACCAAAAACCAAATTGTGATGACCGAGATTTTCCCACCAAACAGCTGTTCCTGTACCAGCCACAGGCATACCAATCAACTTGCCTATACCCATCGTTTGATAAACAACGGGAAACATGTGTGCATCGGAATAATTACCTTCACACATCAATACACAGGAAGGTTTGATCCACTTATTCCCAGGTTCAACACCTATTGTTTGACCACGAGGGACAAAGTTGATGTATTGTTTACCGGAAAGAAACGTTGCCAAATCGTCGTGCATCCAGCCACCACCATTAAAACGGGTATCAACGATGAGCGCGTCTTTATTGATGTATTTCCCCATTACTTCATCGTAAAACTCTCTATATGCTTCATCATTCATTCCTCTCACGTGCATATAACCCAATTTACCATTGGAATATTGCTCTGTGAGTTGTTGCATTTTTTCAATCCATCTTTGATAGAGTAATTCTCTTAATTGTCCAGAATTAATTGGTTTGATGGTCTCTTCCCAACGTTTCCCTGTTTTAGGGCTGAATATGGAAAGTAATGTGTACGCATCTACTTTTCGATTTAAAAATGGATAGTAATTGGTTTCTGGCGCAATGACTTGTCCGTCGATTTTTTCAATAATATCACCAGCTTTAACTTTTGAGTCTGCATGGGCAAGCGGACCAGATTTGATTATTTCATTGATCTTCAAACCGTTGCCAGTGTATGATTCATCGAAAAAAGCGCCGATTTCTGCAGTTTGGTCTGAGTTGGGGTAGCTTGGTCGATAAAAGCAACCCGTGTGCGACGCATTTAGCTCTCCCAATAATTCGCTACACATTTCTGCGAAATCTCTATTGTTATTGATGTGAGGTAGGAATTTGGCATAGGTTTGTTTGTAATAATTCCAATCGACACCGTGCAGGTCTTTTTTGTAAAACTTCTGGGTCACTTGACGCCAAATATGCTCGAATAAATAAGCCCTTTCGGCATTTTCATTTCTGGTAAGCTCCGCTTTAAAAGGAATGGATTCGTTCTTCCCACCCTCTAGTGTTATTTTTGATAATGAGCCATTTATAACTGCATAAATCGTTTTACCATCTTTTGAGATTTGTGCATGGTTTAATTGTTTAGCATTCAAACGAGCTAGAATTTTTGTCTCATTTTCTTTGTAGTCACGGACGTATAAATTGGTCCCTTCGTCAAAATCCGCAAAATAGTACAGTTTTTGTCCATCCTCAGACAAAAAACAATCCCCATAATAACCTGAGTATTCAGTCAAACGATTTTTTCTTTTGAAAATTCCTTCTTTCTCAATAATCAAAGGCTCCACTTTTTTGGGTTCTTCGGTTTTCTTCTTTTTATCATCAGACTTATCTTCCCCTTTTTTGTCTTTACCTTCTTTCTCTTTTTCTAGATAGGCATCGAAATCGGTTTTATTTAAATTAAAAAGATCGAATGTTTTTTGGTCTAAGAATTGTGCGTAAATATCATTTTGCGAGCCATGACTTGCAACGTTTTTCATTCCATTTTTATTGGAATAATAAAGTATTGTTTTCCCATTCATTTGGAATAAACCGCCGTAATTGTCAAATCCATTTTGGGTTAATGGAATAATGTTTTGTGGGTTAGAAACATCAACTAGCCCCATCTGTGTATGCCAATTGCCCTTTTGAAGATAAGAGACTAGTATATATTTGGAATCGGGCGACCAAGCGAAGCTTTGATCTCCGTCTGCATAGGAATAATTTCTATCGGCAGGCAGTATATTTCTTGTTTTTTTAGTCGCAAGGTTGTAGATAGTTACAGCCGTTCTATTTTCCAGATAAGCAATTTCTTTTCCATCGGGAGAATAGGCGGGTTGAAAGGATTCGTTTCCATTTTTCACCAAGGTTTCTTCAAGCAATAAGGTGGAGGAATAAAAATATTTTTCTTCCGAGCGCTTGATTTTAGATTGATAGATTCCCCAAATGTTTTCGCGTTCGGAAGCATAAAGAATTGCTTTTCCGTCGGGAGAAAAACTAATTGAACGCTCTGTTTCTGGGGTATTGGTGATTCGTTTGGTTACGCCACCTTCCATTGAGCTAACAAAAACGTCTCCTTTAACAATAAATGCAACCTCCTTTCCATTGGGTGCAACAGCCATTTCGCTTACTCCACTTGTTTCTGTGCTTCTCGTAATTTCAGCGAACCGCTCGTCAGTTGTAATTTTTATCGACACCAATTTTGGTTGTTCTCCTGGTTTTTGGGTATAAATTTCACCGTCGTAACCAAAGCAAAGTGTGTTATTGGTCGAAATGGAAAGAAAACGAACCGGATTTTTATCAAACTGCGTTATTTGAGTTTCGGAATTCGGTGTGTTTGGATTCATTTTCCAGACATTAAAACTTCCGCTTTTTTCACTTAAATAATAGATTTCATTTTCATCTTGTGACCAAACAGGACTGCGGTCTTCTCCTTCAAAATCACTCAGCTTTTGAAAATCATTTTTAGTCTTGTCGAACAACCAAATATCGCGAGCAACAGATGAAGTATGATGTTTTCTTAGAGGATCTTCATAGCCTTTTTTATCGTGAAACAACATTTTAGTTTGTGCTTTGTTCCATTTAATATCCTCAGCAGCAATGGTCATTTCTTGTTTTTCTCGCCCGCCGGATATCCCAACACTATACACTTCACCAAGCCCCGCATTTGGAAATTGGGTCATTTGGGTTTGATCGATGCGACTGGAGCCATAAATAACCGACTTGCCGTCGGCAGAGAAAGAGTAGGGGTAATCGTTTGCAGAATTATAGGTAAGTCGCTGTGCAGTACCGCCATCTATTGGAATAATAAACAGATCAAAATTACCATATCGGTCGGATGCAAAAACGATGCTTTTACCGTCGGGTGAAAAAACGGGCATAAACTCATACGCATCTCCTATTGTGATGGGCAAAGCAGTACCGCCACTTGCATCTACTTTGTAAAGATCACCTTTGTACATAAATACAATGGTTTTTCCATCAGGAGAAATAGTTGGGTATCTCATCCATAGTGGTCGGTCACTTGTGTTTATTACAGGAGCAGGAACTAAGCTCATGGTAAAGGCAGCAAGGCATATAAGGGCAAATAATCGGGTCATCGTAGGAGATTTAAATGAGCCCTAAATTTAGCAAAATGTTTTTATAAAAAGATTGTTGTGTTTAACCTTGACGCTAACAATGACATTAATCCTTGAACCAAAATAAATAACACTTCGGTTTTGAGTTTTTTTCTCACGTAGAGTGCATAAAGAAGCCGCAAAGCCACGCAAAGAATGGAAATTGGACTGATTCAAGGTTTAATCAAAATCGTCCTGTCTAAGTCTATGGTCACTTTTAATTCCTAATTCAAAATTAAAAAAGTCCTGACTCCTAAAGTCCTGCAGTCCAATTTTTTAGCATAATTATTGCCTGTACCATACATCTTGGCCTTAAAATTGAAGAGGCACTCTCTACGATTCCAACTTTTTAGACATCTTAGTGGTATATTTGAATAAGACTTAAAGGCTGTTTTAATGTATAAGAAAATCAACAATAATTTGCTTCTTCTCTCATTTGCCTTCATTTGCCAGCTTTGTGTTGGGCAGGAGGTAAGATTGAGATTGCCAAGTGGGGCGGTTTACAATACCAATACAATTAGTTTTAGCCCGGATGGTAAAAACTTCATCACTTCTCAAATGGACAACACCTACAACATTTGGGAGGTGGGTTCTGGAAAAAGAGTAAGTGGCGCAATGATTAATAGTGCGACGCCCAATGGAGAGGTTCTTTCTAAATTTAGTCCACGAACAAAGGACGATCCAAGGGGAGGCAAATATTATTTTATACTTGGCAATTTTTACTACCTATGTATCTTTTCAACCCAGTCTTTTGACCCTAATTTTTGCGCTTCACATGTACATCCCAAAGATTCAATCGTATACAGAATAAATTATGCTGAATTTAGCCCAGATGGCAAATGTATCGTCACGGCTTCAGATGACCGAACAGCGATTTTATGGGATATAGAATCTGGAAAAATTCTCCATCAATTCAAAGGTCACAAACATAAGGTTAATCACGTTTCTTTTAGCCCTGATGGAAAAAAACTTGTAACCGCTTCTACCGACAAAACGGCAAAAGTTTGGGATGTCTTGAGTGGAGATTTGTTGACTACACTTTCTCACAACAAGAAGAATAGAGTTTTTACAGCCAAATTTAGCCCAGCTTGTGACGGGGATTCTCTTGGAGGGAAGTACATTATGACCGAAGCGAGTGACTCAAAACTTAGGATTTGGGACGCACGATCTGGCAAATTAGTACATGAACTTATCGGTCATAATGACCTTACGTATATGGCACAATTCAGCCCTAATGGAAAAGAGATAGTCTCCACTTCCTTTGATAGCACAGCCATTCTTTGGGATGTTGAAAGTGGTTTAAAAAAGTTTCAGTTCAGGGCGCATCAAGACGAAGTGATTGACGCAACTTTTAGCCCTAATGGCAAGGTGCTCGCCACAGCTTCCTTTGATCACACCGTAATTTTATGGGATATCGCAACAGGAAAGGAAATCATGAAATTGGGAGGGCATAAATATGGCCTTATGGATATTGAATTCAGTCCAATATGCGATGACGATAAAGAAGGCGGAAGGTACATTGTTACGGCAGACAGAGGGCCAGACCCACGATTGTGGGACACAAAAACAGGTGAGTTGTTGACGGTATTTCAAAGTCGATGTGCACCTGTTATGGATTTATTTATAGAAAACAAGGGCACTAGCAAAGAGCTCACTTTTTTAGCAGATGGAAAGATAAATAGCATGAATTTTAATTCAGGTCGAGTAGAGAATCAATTAAGCATTGATTCGGGCATATTAAGCCTCGTTTCTCGTGGTGACCCAAATGTATTAAAACCGTTATTTTTCAACGAATTTGACAATGGAGTACTTAACGAAATAGATAGTAAATCAGGAGAAATAATAAGAACTTTTAATGGACATTCCAAGTACATTTACCACATCAATTTAAGCCCTGATTTAAATTACTTAGCCACAACGGCTTCCGATACTACCGTGTTAATTTGGGATTACACTTCAGGTAAATTGCTACATCGCTTTTCTGTTTTCTCATTTAATTCTGTTTTTAATCGAGAATCTACTCAGCTAATTACCTATGATATTGATGGCAAAATAGTGTTTTGGGATCTGAAATCAGGCAAAAAAACAAGGACAATATCTAGCACCAAACCGGAATACAGTTCAGTAGGAATTTTTAATACAGCAGGCGATATTTTAGTGCTTAGCTGCGATGAAATAATATTTTTTTGGAATCTAAAAACGGGTAAAGAAATAAAAAAACTGGACGGGCAAAGTGGGGGTATTTTTCATCTCGAGTTTTCGAAGGATGAAAAGAGCTTAATAGCAACATACAACGGAAAAAATGTGCTGATTTGGGACCTGAGTGCCGACACTGTTTTATTGGAATTAACCCATACAAAAGACGTAAATAGCATTCAAGTTTTTGAAAACGAAAACTTAATTTATACAGGTTGTGGTGATGGTGGAATCCATATTTGGAATACCACAACGGGAGATAAAATACTGAGTCAATATCAGTTTGATTCTAATCCCAACCTGTGGGTCCACTTGCATCCTTCGGGTTATTTTGATGCTTCGCCGGAGGCCATGGAACTCATGTATTGGACGAAGGGCTTGGAGGTGATAGAATTTAGTCAGCTGAAGGATAGATACTGGTTGCCAGGGCTGTGGGAAAAGGTATTGAAAGGAGAGTCCTTGCCAGCCATCCGCGATATGGGGGAACTTAAAATGCAACCCAAAGTGATATTGGGCGACTTGAAAGATGGTAAAGTACCTGTGACCTTGTACCGCCGGGATGGAGGTTATGGAAAGATATCCATTTTTGTAAATGGCAAGGAAATTCAGGCAGATGCTAGGGGCGATAATTTTGATTCCTCGAAAGTGGAACAAACCATTTATGTGGATATCAAAGACCACCCCAATTTAATTGATGGTGAAAATACGATTGCTGTTCGCACCAGTTCTCAAGATGGCTTTGTAACCGGTCTTCCGGTGCAAAAAGGATTTTCCGTTGCCTTCCAAAAAACCAACCCGCATTTTTATGCAGTAGTCATTGGAACGGGGAAATACAGCAACAGCGCCATCAATTTAAAATACCCAGAAAAGGATGCCGAGGCCATGAGTACAGCTCTTAAACTGGGTGGTGAAGGCTTGTTTGGTAAAGATAACACCCATGTTTACACCCTTTCTACCAATCAAAGCGAGCGACCAACAAAGGACAAAATAAAAGAACTCTTTGCTACGATTGCCCAAAAGGCAACTTCTACGGACGTGGTGTTGGTTTATTTAAGTGGGCACGGGATAGTTTGGGGAGGAGAAAAAGGAGATTTTTATTATCTGACTACGGATGCCACCGCAGCCAACTCCGAGGCCTACAACGATGAATTCTTGAGAAAAAGAGATGGAATTAGCACGTCTGAATGGACAGAAATGTTGACTCGCATTCCAGCCCTCAAACAGGTGATGATAATTGATGCTTGTAGTTCGGGTAAGGCTGTTGAGAACCTAATCGCCTCCAGAGATATTGATGCTTCCCAAATCAAGGCAATTGACCGCATGAAAGACCGCACCGGAATGTTTGTGATTTCGGGTAGCGCTGCCGATGCGGCTAGTTATGAAGCAAGTAGATACGGGCAGGGCTTGCTAACTTATTCTATTTTGGAGGCCATGAAAGGTTTTCAGTTGAGAGACAATGAATATTTTGATGTCAATATTATATTCAATTATGCCCGCGAAAAAGTTCCTGTTTTAGCTGCGGGACTTGGGGGCATCCAAAAACCTCAACTTCTAATACCGAAAGGGGGAAGTTTTGATATTGGAAGAGTTGATGACGAAGCGAAAGCCAAAATACCCTTGAACTCCATTAAACCAGTTTTTGTACGGTCTATTTTGCTCAACACCGATGAAATGGAGGATGTTTTGGCACTCAGCAAGGCAGTTGATGAAAAACTGAATGCCTTAGCCTCTCGAGGTTCTGAAGGAAAAATTGTGTTCCTCGATGTTCGCGAATATTCCGAAGGGTATAGATTGAGCGGCGGCTACACCCTAAACAACGGGATCATCACCTTGCGCCTCAAAATAAAAGGACCTACAGAGATGGAGCAAATTATATCAGGTTCAACAAAACAAGATGTAATTGATCAAATCATCGGTATTGTGGAGCAATTAAAATAGAATATGAACTTTTTTTGAGCCAGGACTATAGGAGTCAAGACTTTTGTAGGTCAAATCCTTAGCGTCAATCCCTCTAAATTCACTTCCTTTGAATTCTGCATTCTGCATTCTAAATTAGCCCCTATCGTCTTCTCGTCTTCCCACTTGCTCGGGCTTTTTCGATTTGAATTCTTTTCAAACGATCTTTTTCTTTGTTCGCTTCTTTCTTTTCCTGATTTGTCATCACTCTATCGGTTTGAGGATAGGGATGTTTGGTTTGTTGGTCTAGCTTTTGGTTGATTAATTTCTCAATTCCTTTTAAGTCAATCAATTCTTCGGGCTCTACTAATGTTAGAGCAACCCCGTCTTGACCAGCGCGACCAACACGGCCGATTCGATGCACATAGGTTTCAGGAACATTAGGCACTTCGTAATTGATCACAAAAGCCAATTTATCGATATCAATTCCACGAGCAGCGATGTCGGTTGCTACCAAAGCAGTGATTTTTCCATTTTTGAAATCAGACAAAACTTGCTGACGTTTATTTTGAGCTTTATCGCCGTGTATGGCTTGAGATGGAATATTGTTTTGTTGTAAATGACGTGCTAATCGATCAGCTCCGTGTTTCGTTTTTGTAAAAATAAGTGCTTGCTGAATGTTCTTCTCTTGCATAATGTGCAAAACAAGTTGTTTTTTCAAATCTCTATTGGTCAAATACACTTGTTGCTCAATTTTCTCGGCAACGGTAGATTCTGGAGTCACCTCAATTTTTGTAGGGTTGTTCAAAATTTCACGTGCTAATCCAGCAATGGATTCAGGCATCGTTGCTGAAAAGAACAAGGTTTGACGACGTTTTGGTATCAAAGCAATAATTTTCTTGACATCGTGTACAAATCCCATGTCTAGCATACGATCTGCCTCATCTAACACAAGAATTTCAATACCACTTAGGTTTATAATTCTTTGTTGAATAAGGTCGAGTAAACGCCCAGGAGTTGCAATTAAAATATCAATACCGGCTCTAATTTTGCGAACTTGATCGGCTTGTTTCACTCCTCCAAAAATAACCGTCGACTTTAGCTGACTATTTTCACTATAGGTCATTACGTTTTCTTGAATTTGTATAGCAAGTTCACGGGTTGGCGTTAAAATC
>JAHKAT010000354.1 GCA_018825925.1 Bacteroidota bacterium
CTCGTCGATTGGTTGCTCGTAACCTGGTTTAATCATCTCTAAATACCAAGAACAGAAATCGTCCCAAACTAATTTATAGATACTCATTAATGCATCCGAAATTCTGAATTTTTCAAAATGTTCGTTGATTTGGACCAATGTTTCATTGAACTTACTATCAAACCATTCTATTGCTTTTACCGAAGATTCTGGTTGAGGTAAACTTTTAACGTCCCAACTTTTAACCAAACGGAAAGCGTTCCAAATTTTGTTGGAGAAGTTTCTGCCTTGCTCACATTGAGATGTATCAAAAGGCAAGTCATTCCCTGCTGGGGACGAAATTAGAATACCCATTCGAACCCCGTCAGCGCCATATCTTTCGATTAATTCTATAGGATCTGGAGAATTCCCTAAACTTTTGGACATTTTTCGGCCCAATTTGTCGCGGACAATTCCTGTGAAATAAACGTTTTTAAAAGGTAATTCATCTAAATACTCATATCCCGCCATTATCATTCGCGCCACCCAAAAGAACATAATTTCAGGAGCCGTCACCAAATCATTGGTTGGGTAATAATATTTAATTTCTTCGTTTTCTGGTTTTGTCAATCCTTCAAATACTGAAATTGGCCACAACCACGATGAAAACCACGTGTCTAATACATCTTCATCTTGCTTTAAATCCAAAATATCAACTTCTTCCCCTTTTTTAGCTGAAGCCAATTGTTGTGCCTCCTCTCTGGTTTTTGCAACAACATAATCTGCATCACCTTCGCCAAAATACCATGCTGGAATGCGATGCCCCCACCACAATTGTCTAGAAATACACCAATCTTTTACATTCTCTAACCAATGCTTATAGGTGTTTTTAAATTTCGCAGGGTGAAATTCAATATTTCCATTCATTACATTGTCTAAAGCGGGTTGTGTCATTTCTTTCATTGAAACAAACCATTGCAAGCTCAAACGTGGTTCAATTACAGCATCCGTTCTTTCGGAAAAACCAACTTTATTTATGTGATCTTCCGTTTTTACCAAATATCCTTTGTCGTACAATTCTTTTTCAATTGCCTTTTTCACCTCAAAACGATCCATTCCTTCATAGTGAAGTCCATTTTCGTTTAAACTTCCATTTGGGTTGAAAATATCAATGGTTTCTAAGTCATGTTTTTTACCCAATTCATAATCATTTTGATCATGTGCTGGCGTCACTTTCAAACAACCTGTACCAAATTCTCTCTCGACATACTCGTCCAAAATAATTGGAACCGTTCGATTCACTATGGGTACAATGGCCATTTTACCATGCAAGTGTTTAAAGCGCTCATCTTCTGGGTGGATACATATTGCAGAATCTCCCAAAATAGTTTCTGGTCGCGTGGTTGCTATCGTTAACCATTCATCTTCGCTTCCTGCAATTTTGTAGCGCACATAAAACAATTTTGAATTGACCTCCTTGTAGTTCACTTCTTCATCAGAAACAGCAGTAAGTGCTTCTGGATCCCAGTTCACCATTCGAACGCTACGATAAATTTTGCCTTTCTTATATAAGTCCACAAAAACATCCAAAACACTCTCCGAATAGCTCGGATCCATTGTAAAACTAGTTCGTTCCCAGTCGCAAGATGCCCCTAATTTCTTCAATTGCTCTAGAATAATTCCTCCATGTTTGTCCTTCCACTGAAAAGCATGATTCAAAAAATCCTCTCTGGATAGGTCCGACTTTTTAATACCTTCTGTACGTAATTTCTGAACTACTTTTGCCTCCGTAGCGATAGAAGCGTGGTCAGTACCAGGTACCCAGCAAGCATTTTTACCTAACATTCTTGCTCTTCTCACCAATACATCTTGAATTGTATTGTTCAACATGTGTCCCATATGCAATACGCCCGTAACGTTTGGTGGAGGAATAACGACAGTATAAGCCTCACGATGATCCGGTTCAGAGTGAAAATAACCTTGTTTCATCCAGTGCGCATACCATTTTTCTTCCGCCTTTAAAGGCTCGTACGTTTTTGGGATATCCATTTTATTGAAATTTTCCACAAAGATATACAATCATAGGAGACAGTGAAAGATGAACTGAGATTTTGACAGTTGATCATTGTCTTTTGAATATTGACAACCAAAAAAACGATGAGATCCATTCAAATGGCTCTCCTAGAGGATAACATCCCCCAGATTTACCATTTTTTTCTTTCCAACTTTTATTGGTATAGTTGAATTTTATAATTCTCCAATCGAAGAATTGTATTCTTTTCAAAATCTGTAAAATCTATTTCTACTAGATTAATCGAAAGAATTTAGAATGAATCGCTATACTCATTCTTAAAATCTTACCATTCATGGGGAATCTTTTCCTAAAGTCACATTCTTCACTCCATTTGGAAACATTAATTTATATTTTTAGTCAAAATTTATAAAATGAAATTATTTTCCATCCTCGCAATCGTTTTTATTGTCACTTCATGCATGAAAGGTGAACATGTTGATTTAATCGTTCACAATGCCAAAATTTACTCAATGGACAACCTGTCCAAGGTATATGAAGCCATGGCAATCAAAGATGGAAAAATAATTGAGCTTGGACCTGAGCGACAAATATTAAACAAATACAGTTCTGACAAAGAATTAAATGCCGAAGGCCGCGATTTGTATCCTGGTCTGATTGATGCGCACGGACATATAATGAGCTTGGCTCGTCAGCGACTTAGCGTTGAATTGTTCGGCTGTAAGTCTATGGACGACTTATTAATGCGAACAGAAAAATATCAGTCAAAAAAGAAAACCGACTTTATCGTGGGTAGAGGCTGGGATCAAAGTTTATGGGGACAAAAAGAATTGCCAACCAACGAGGAGCTCAATAAACGATTTCCAGAAATTCCTGTTTGCTTAATTCGGGTAGACGGTCATGCCATCCTTGCTAACGACGCCGCACTTCAATTGGCCGGAATTAACGAAAAAACAAAAGTGCCAGGCGGTATTGTCACGTTGAAAGAGGGAAAATGCACCGGTCTTTTGGTCGATAATGCGATGGACCTTATGAATGCTGTGATAAAAGATTTTTCAGAAAAAGAATTGATAGAAGCGATTTCCGAAATTCAAAGAGACCTTTTGCAGTATGGAATTGTAGGCGTGCACGAAGCTGGTTTAACTACGGCTGATTTTCAATTAATGAAAAAAATGGACAAGCAGAAATTATTGAGTATTCAAGTTTATGGAATGTTAATGAATTCTGAGGAGAACAAAAAAATGATTCTGAAAGAAGGGAAATATTTCGGGAATAATTTCAAGGTACAAAGCTTTAAAATGTACGGAGATGGTGCTCTTGGTTCGCGCGGAGCATTGCTCAAAAATGAATACAGCGATCAACACGATCATTTTGGAATTTTAACTACACCAATTGGCGATATGGAAGAATGGGTTAACTTTTGTATCAATAACGATTTTCAATTAAACACACACGCCATAGGTGATTCTACAAATGCTATTCTACTGAAAATGTATAAAAAAGCACACGACAAAAATCCAGATCACCGTTGGAGAATAGAGCACGCTCAAGTTGTTGATCCTGTCGATTTTGATTATTTTGAAAAATATGGCATTATCCCTTCTGTTCAGCCCACGCACGCTGTAAGTGATCAACGTTGGGCGGAAGATCGAATTGGAAAAGCTCGTTTGGAGGGTGCTTATGCCTATAAAACACTTTTGAAAAAAGCCGGATTACTAGCCATTGGAACTGATTTTCCAGTTGAGCAAATTAATCCATTTTTAACAATTCACGCAGCTTGTGCTCGAAAGGATGCAAACAATATACCCAATGGTGGATTTTTATCAAACGAAAAATTAAGCTTGGAAGAATGCATGCGAGGCATGACGTATTGGGCGGCTATCTCTTCATTTAGTGAAAATCAAACC